>NZ_LFJT01000002.1:0-220852 GCF_001682645.1 Delftia sp. JD2 | reverse complement strand
GTGCGGCAGCGGCGGCGGCCTCCAGCGCGCCTGTGGCGCTGCCCGCCAGGACCACGGCACCCCGCCGCGCCACGGCGGCCGAGATGGCGGAGGAGTGGGAGCAGTTCTAGAACAGGCTCAGCGCATCACCAGGCCGCCATCGACGAACAGTACCTGTCCCGTCATGAAGCCGCTCAGTTCCGATGCCAGGAACAGCACCGGCCCCGCCACGTCTTCGGGGCTTGCCAGGCGGCGCAGCGGCGTGGCGGCCATCAGCGATTCTCGGAAGGACTCGCGCGTGTCCTGCGTGCCCTGCGTGGGATAGACCAGGCCCGGCGCCACGCAGTTGACGCGTATGCCCACGGGCCCCAGCTCGCTGGCCAGGTTGCGGCTGAAGGCCACCAGCGAGGCCTTGGCCGTGGTGTAGTCGTGGTAGGGCACGACGGGGTGCTCCACCAGGTTGCTGGCGATGTTGACGATGCTGCCCCGCGCGCGCTGGCGCATCTGCGGCAGCACCGCGCGGCAGACGTTGAAGGCCGCGCCCACGGCACCGTCGTACTGGGCCTGGTAGTCGCTCCATTGCAGGTCGTCGAAGCGGCGGCGGCGCTCGGGGTCGAAGGCGTAGGGTTTGAAGGCGTTGTTGACCACGATGTCGATGGCGCCGGCCTCGCGCGCAATGGCCTCGGTCATTGCCTGGACGGCGGGTTGCGAGCCCACATCGGCCTTGATGGCCCAGGCATCGCCTCCGGCCTGCTTGCCCGCCGCCTGGCAGGCCGCCACGGTGCGGGCGGCGGCTTCGTCGTTGGACAGGTGGTTGACCACCACGGTGGCACCCTCGCGCGCAAAGGCGATGGCAATGGCCGCGCCTATGCCGCGGCCAGCGCCGGTGACCAGCACCACCTTGCCTTGCAGGCCCAGGGAAGACGGCTGTGCCATCTCAGGCCCCGGGCAGCAGGCTGGTGTCCACCACGTCGGACACCTTGATCTGCCTTTGCACCATGCCCAGCGCGCGGTAGGCGTCGGCGCCCTTTTGCAGGGCGGCCAGGTCGAAACTGCCCAGCGGCTTGCCGGCCTGCAGCGGCTGCGAAGACGCATTGCGCAGGCGGATCACGTCCAGGTTGATATCGCGCTGGGTGCCGTCGATGGCGTGCTTGCCGGCCAGCGTGGCGGCTTCCTCGGGGTTGGCCATCATCCAGGCGGCGCTGTCGCGGTAGCCCTTGAGGAAGGCGCGCAGCAGGTCCTTCTTGTCGCGCAGCGTGTCCTCGCGCACCACGAACATGTCGCTGGAGATGTTGAGGTGGTCGCGCACCTGCATCACATCGACCTCGCCAATGCCTTTGCGCAGGCCCACGGCCAGGCCGGTGTCGGTGGCGGCCGTGGCATCGACCTGCCCCTGCATCAGCGGCGCGAAGTTGAGCAGGCCGGTGACGACGATGGTCACGTCCGATTCCTTGAGGCCGGCCTGGTGCAGCATCACCAGCAGGTTCTGGCGCGTGCCGCTGGACAGGCTGTAGACGCCGATCTTCTTGCCCTTGAGGTCCGCCGGCTTGCGGATGCCGGCCGACTTGAGCGAGACCACGTTGAACACGTTCTGCGGGTAGATGTCGTAGATGGCGACCAGCTTCTCGCCCTTGTCCAGCGCCATGAAGAAGGAGCCGGGGTCGGTGAAGGCCACATCGGCCTGGCCGCTGAGCATGTTGCGGATGGCGTCGCCGCCGCCCGCGCCGGGCAGGTAGGCCAGCTCCACGCCCTGGGCCTTGAAGAAGCCCTTGTCGGGCTCGGCCAGGATGTTGGTGATCTCGCTGATGGGCTTGCTCCAGCCGGCCAGGCGGATCTTGCCCTGGGCGGGCGCGGCGGCTGCCGAGGTGCCGGCCAGAGCCAAGCCTGCCAGGCCAGCGGTGGCGCCCAGCAGGCTGCGGCGGGTGAGGAAGGGGGATTGCGGTGTGTGCATGGCGCTTGGGGAAAAGGTTTCGGAAGTGTTCAGGGGGTCAGGCGGCGCGCGAGCGCAGCAGCCGGCGCTCCAGCACCAGGCAGGCCTGGTACAGCAGCAGGCCCATGGCGGCGATCAGTACCAGGGCCGCAAACATGAGGGTGGTGTCCATCATTCCCTGGGCGGCAATGACCACGGCGCCCAGGCCGCGGCTGGCGCCCATGAATTCGGCCACCACGGCGCCGACCAGGGCCAGCACCACGGCCACGCGCAGGCCCGCAAGAATGGCGGGCAGGCCCGTGGGCAGCTTCAGGCGCAGCAGCGTCTGCAGCCGCGTGGCGCCCAGCATGCGAAACAGCTGCAGCCGCTGGGCATCGACCTGGCGCAGGCCGGTCAGGGTGTTTTCCATCAGCGGGAAAAAGCAAATCAGCGCCGTGATCAGCACCGTGGGCAGCATGCCGAAGCCGAACCACAGCACGAACAGCGGCGCCAGCGCCAGCTTGGGCACGACCTGGCTGACCACCACATAGGGCTTGAGCACACGCTCGAGCAGCTCGGATTCAGCCAGGGCCATGCCCGCCAGCAAGCCGATCGCGCTGCCGGCCGCCAGCCCCAGCAGCAGGGCCTGGAGCGTCGCCCAGATGTGCGGCCAGAAATAGCCCGTGGCCAGCCCCGTCCACAGCGATGCCGCAATGGCCGAGGGCGCCGGCAGCACCAGGGCGGACAGGCCCCATTGCCGCACCAGCAGCTCCCACAGGCCCAGCAGGACCAGCGCCAGCGCGGCGGCCAGCAGGCGGGCATGGAACAAGGACACCGTCATGCCGCCGTCCTGTCCATGGCTGCGCGCACGCGGGCGCAGTGCTCGTTGAACGCCGGCCCGTGGCGCATGGCCTGGGTGCGCGGCGCGGGCAGATCGACCGCCATATCGGCCACGATGCGCCCGCCGTGCATGAGGGCGATGCGGTCGCCCAGGTAGGCGGCCTCGTTGATGTCGTGGGTGACGAAGAGCACCGTGGTGCCGCGCTCGCGGCAGGTGCGCAGCAGGTCGTCCTGCAGCTCGGCGCGCGTGATGGCGTCCAGCGCGGCAAAGGGCTCGTCCAGCAGTAGCAGCGGCGGATCGAGGACCAGCGCCCGTGCCAGCGCCACGCGGCTTTGCTGCCCGCCCGAGAGATGGCGCGGATGGCGCTGCGCGTGGCTGGCCAGGCCCAGCTGCTCCAGCAGCGCCAGGGCGCGTTGCTCGTCCTGCGGCGCGGGGCGCCTTTGCAGCGACACGGGCAGCAGCACATTGCCCAGCGCCGTATGCCACTCCAGCAGCGTGGGTGCCTGGAACATGAAGCCCAGCTGCGGGCCTGGCTCGGCCAGCTCCGCGCCACGCAGCAGAATGCGGCCCGACTGCGGCCTGAGCAGCCCCGCCGCCAGCTTGAGCAAGGTGGTCTTGCCGCAGCCGCTGCGGCCCAGCAGGCAGTGGATCTCACCGGCCTGCACGCGCCAGTCCACGCCGTCCACCACGGGCGGGCGGCCCGGGTAGGTGAACACCACCTGTTCGATATCGAGAAACGCCATGCCGTCAGTCCCGTCTGTGATGACCGTCATGCCCGTCATGCCCGTCGTGCCGGTGTGCATGGATGTCAATCCGCATACGGGGCGAACGGCTGCGCCGCCGCCTCGGCAGATTGCTCGATCTCGGTCATGCGCACCAGGTCCAGCAGGTTGAAGCGGCCGTCATGGTGCCAGCCGGCCTCGGGCATGCTCATGGAGCCGATGGCGCTGATGCGTGTGACGCCGGCCGCGCCCAGCAGGCCCGCCAGCCGGTACAGCTGCTCGGGCGAGGCGGCAATGCCGGCCGTCTGCAGGTAGTCACGCTGCGCGGCCACCACGGGCACGGCGTCATCCAGGCGGTCCACACCCACCACGGCAATCGTGCGGTACAGGGCCGTGGGCGCCAGCGGCTGCAGGCTGTCGCTGTACGCCACGCTCCAGGGTGCGTCAACGGGGCCCAGCAGTTGCTGCGCGTCGCCCGACCATTCCACGGACTGTTGCCAGCGGGCCACGGCGGCGCCCTCCTCCAGCTCCAACGGCCGGCGCGCAAAGCGCCGCTGCAGGTTGGCCAGCTCGGCCGCCAGATAGTCGGCAAAGGCACGCGCAGAGACGGGGGCGCCGCGCTCCACGTAGAAGACATGGGGCGAGTAGCAGCCCTGCTGGTCGTAGCGCATCACGTCCCAGGCCGCCAGCCGCGCCACGGCGGGCGCCTTGAGCGTGTCCAGCGCGGCAGCGCCCACCATGCCAAAGCCCAGCTTGTGGCCGTGCGGCAGAAAGCGCGTGGTCACGGGCAGGCGCTGGCGCAGTGCCTGCAGCGTCTGGTTGCCGCCGTAGGCGAGCACGGTGTCGGCCTCGGCGTGGAGCGCGGCGGCTCCACCGCCATCCACGCCATCGGCGCCATCCACACCCCCCGCACCACTCCACCACACCACGGCCAGGCAATCGGCCAGCGGCGGATGCACCTCGGCCAGCAGCCGTGCGAACCAGCCCGCGAACAGCGGCTCGGCGCTGGCCAGCTTGCCAATGGCGGGCGCCTTGACCAGCAGGCCGCAGACCAGGCTCCACAGCGACAGCGCAGGCACATTGCCGGCCCAGCTGTGCATCAGCAGGTCAGGCCCGAAGGCACGCACCGCGCCGCCCTTGGGCGCGGGCTGGAAGCCGTCCAGCACGGCCGGGTTGGCAAAGTCCTCGGCCACGAAGCGCCGCAGCTGCGCGGCGCGAAAGGTCTTGAAGAAGCCCGTCAGCCCCAGGCGCACCATGTCGGCGTCATAGCCGCTGACCACGGGCAGCCAGGTCTCGGCCTGGCGCCGATAGGGATCGCTGCGGTCCAGCAGGCGGGCGATGGCGCGGTCGATGGCGTCGATGATCTCGGCCACGGGCATGGCCCTGAGGTGGCGGTCGGCGGCTCGGCGCACATGGGCTGCCAGCGCATGCATCTGCGGGCCGGTCAGCAGGGGCACGGAGACTTCCAGCCGCACGCCGCCGCGTTCGAAGGGCAGCACATGCCACTGCACCTCGTCCTCGCGCAAACCAGGCAGTTCGGGCAGGTAGCCGGCCGTGATCCGCTCGATGTTCATGCAGCAGCGGCCTTCACGAATTCATCGACCGCCAGCGAGCAGCCCTTGGCCGCTGCGCCCTCGGCACGCCCCAGCAACAGGAAACCGCTGTTCTCGCCATGGCCGGCCCACAGGCCCACGTCCTCGGTGAGGATGGTGGTGACCGCGTTGTAGTTGGCCAGGTCGCAGTGCACGAGAATGCCGCGCTCGCCGGGCGCCACGCTGCGGCCGGTGACGGGCTCGACCAGGCGCGAGCGTATCCAGTGCGGCCCCGACTTGACCGAGGGCAGCGTGGCATTGCCATCGTCATAGAACTGCGTGCTCAACTCGGTCATGCCGTACATGTTGATGCAGTGGCTGCGCGGCACGCCCAGCAGCCGGGACAGGTCGGCGTAGAAATCCTCCAGCGGCAGCTCGCGCGACTGGCCCTTGTAGCCGCCCGTGTCCAGAATGCGGCTGCCCGGCGGCAGACGGAAGCTGCGGCCCTGCTCGCGCAGTGCGTCCATCACATGCACCAGGCTGAAGCTGGCGCCCAGCAGCGCATAGGGGCGGCCGCTGCGCTCGGATTCCTCCAGCACGGCGCACAGGCCGGGCATGTCCAGGCCGTCGGGGGTGAGGAAGTAGCGGCTGTCGGGAGTGCCGAATTCCGTCTTGGCCAGCGCCAGGTAGTGGGCCAGCGAAGAGTTGGGCATGGCCTGCTCGTCGGGAAAGAGGATGCCCATGGGCAGGCGCTCGTGCCCGGCCATGAAGCGCTGCGCGAAGTTGCGCGTCATCGACGCATCGTAGACATCGAGCGCGGGATGGAAGTGGCGCCCGCGCGAAGACAGTCCCTTGGCCTGGCCCGTGGTGCCGCTGGTCATGAACACGCGCTCCGAGGGCGAGGCCGGCTCGCTGCGCAGCTCCATGGCCTTGAACGCGTCAATGGGCACGGCGGGAATGTCGCTCCAGGTCTTCACATTGCGCAGCGTGGCACCGCGCCGCTGGCAGAAGCTGCGAAACGGCGCATTCGATTCGTATTGGTAGGCGAACAGCCGCAGCGCCAGTGCGTCGAACTGCTCGTCGGTGCAGCCGTCCATGGCGATGAATGCAAGCAGGTCTGCGACCAGAGAAGCCGCCTGGGGCCGGGCCTTGTCCATGGAATTCCTTCGAGAGCTGGGACGTGGTGCTCCGAAGGCTCCCCCGGCCGTGGCGCATGGGCGGCCACGCAGGGGTGCAAGCTCTTCTTCCGCCGGAATGACCCGGTTCAAGTTCTCGGGTGTGGATCTCAGCACTGGCGTGCACCCCGGAGCGGAGGGCTATCTTACAGCAGGGTCGCCAAGGGTGCAGGACCGGGACAATCCTGCTGCGGGCCGTATCAGCCCACGGCCGTCAGCCGCCGCATCACCCACTCCACGGGCCCCTGCGCCACCTTCTTGCTCCAGGCCCAGGCGGCCAGGCTGGCGATGATCACGTAAAGCGCGGCGGCCACGGCCACTTCGCGCAGGCTGCGTGATCCGTCCAGCGCGCCCATGGCCTCCAGCAGGCCCATGCCGATGAGGATGTGTGCCAGGTACAGGGTCAGCGTCATGCGCCCGGCCGGCAGCAGGCCGCGCCACGGTCCAGCGGGCCAGCGGTCGGCCAGCCGCAGGCAGGCGCCTATGGCAATGCTGGCGCAGCCCAGGCCCATCAGCAGGTAGGCTGGGCCGGGCGGCATGGGGCCGGTGGCCAGCCAGGCAGCCCATTCACTCTGTGCCGCAAGTACCGAGACGGCGCAGGCCGCGCCCACCATCAAGCCGCCCGCAGCCACCAGGCCCCATTGCACGCGCGGCTCGGCCAGCGGCAGGCGCGCCAGCAGCATGCCGCAGAGGAAGAACGCAAACCAGGGCAGCACCGGATGGAAGCCGTTGAACAGCAGGTTGCGCGCAAAGCCGGCCGGCTCCCACAGGCCCTGGTAGGACAGGCTCGCCCAGTCCCAGCCCTGGCTGTAGTCCAGCTGCAGCAAGGCCGTGGTGGACAGCACGGCCACTGCCGCCATGCCGGCCAGCAGCGCCCTTGCGCCGGCCTGCAGCCAGGCGATGGCCAGCACGAAGTAGATCGCGTAGTAGTGAATGATGTCGGCCGGAAAGATCAGCAGGTTCATGCCACCGGCCACCAGCAGGAACAGCGCGCGGCGCAGCGTCCAGAGGCGCGCCGTGGCCGGCTCCAGCGAGCGCGTGGCCAGCACCAGGCCCAGTCCCGCCAGCACCACGAAGGTGGCCGAGGCCTTGCCCTCCAGAAAATGGAAGAACGACAGCAGCCAGCCAGGCTCCTGCAGCGCGGGATGCATGGCCTGCTTGAAGTTGACGAACACCATGCCTGCCAGCGCCAGGTAGCGCGCCAAGTCCAGCCCCGCCAGGCGGGCGCCCCTGCCGGTGGCGTGCCTCATGTCGCGTCCCCCCGTGCCTCGCCTCCAAGAAGGCAGGCCAGCAAGGCGGGATGCAGCACATCGACCCCTTCATCCGCCCCCGCGTCTTCTTGCGGCGTCACCGCCAGCGCAAAGCGCAGCGCATCGCTTTCCACGGCGTCCAGCAGCAGTTGCGCGGCCAGGCGCACGGGCACGGCGGGCCGCAAGAGGCCCTGCTGCGCCCCGCGCTCCATGAAGCCTGCCAGGCCGTCGAGCATGCGCCTGCGGTTGGCCTCGAAGGCCGGCGCCAGCCCGGGCGAACGCGCGATCTCGGACAGGCATTCGGCGCTGAGCACGGCCCATTCCCGCTGGCGGCACAGCGCCTGGTAGGCGGCCAGGAATTGCGCCACCACAGGCAGCGAAGGGGCTGCGGCCCGCTCCAGCGCCTGCAGCAAGGGCAGCAGCTCGGTCTGCTCCTGCGTGGCGACCTCGGCAATCAAGGCCTGCTTGCTGTCGAAGTGGTTGTACAGATTGCCCAGGCTCACCGAGGCAGCCTGCGCGATGTCGCGCATGCTGGTGCAGTGAAAGCCGCGCTCCACGAAGCACTGCAGGGCGGCCTCCACGATGACAGCCCGGCGCTCGCTGATGTCTTCTTTCTTTTTCATGCCTCGAATGATGAACGAACGTTCATTCATAGTCAACACCGGGGCATGAAATCACAGCGGCGGCAGGGGGCCCACGCCCGAAGGAACGGCCTCCTCGTTGGGCCTGCAGGGCTGGCGCAGCATGCGCCGGCAGTCCGGCAGCTGCCGCTCATGGGCATAGGCGATGTGGCCCAGCACGATCTTCGAGGGCCGGCTGCGGTCCAGCCAGACGGTGTTGGTCGAAGGCGTGGACAGATGGTCGAAGGCCCAGTACCCGGTCTGCGAAGGCGTGTCCAGGGTCACGCGCAGGCTGGAGCCCGCGCGGAACACATGGGCGAATTTCTGGATTTCCACGCGCATCAGCGTGGGCTCGTCGGGGCGCAGCGGGCGCACGGCGGCCTCGGTGAAATCACCCCAGGGCCGCAAGGCGGTGGAGCGCTGGCCGTCCAGCGCACGCATGGAAGCACGCAGCCAGCCACGCTGCACGAACATCTCCTGGCCGTCGGGACGCACCTCCGAGACGGTGACCTGAACATCGGTGTCACCGGCCGTGGCGCTGAGCCACAGGTCCAGCGAGGCCTCGCCATAAAAGCTCAGCGCGCGCGGCAGCGGGGCCGTGGTGAAGCGCAGCAGGCCCTGCCCGGCGGGACTGGCCGTCCATTGGCCCGCGCCGGACTCGGTGTCCGCGTCGGGATGGTTGGCCTCGGCGCCCGGCAGCGGGTAGCGGTAGCTGGCCGACTGGCGCTCGGCCTGCGGCGGCGCATCGCCCAGCCCGCCGCCCGGCTGCAGCCACAGCGTCATGGGCGTGACGCGCACGGGCAGCCGGTCAAAGCTGGCCACGGCCGAGGGACGCAGCTGCCCATAGTCGCCCCCACCGTTCATCCACTGCATTTCCTGCGCCAGCAGCACGCGCGGCGTGTGCTCGAAGCCGTTGCTCTCGCCCTTGAGAAAGCGCGCGTAAAAGCGCTTCATGGTCTCGCGCAGAAAGGGGGCGTTGTCGGTGTGGTGGTCGCCGTTGGAGCTGATCAGCCACATCTTGTCCGGGGCGATGCTGTCCTCGTAGTAGCCCATGCGGGTGCCCACCTGCTCGTCCTGCCAGGACTGGGTGCCCAGCGTGGGGATGTCGATGCGGTGCGTGGAGTTCATGGCGCTCTTGAGCGCGTAGCGGGCGCCGAAGAAGCGGTCCTCGTCCAGCCAGCGCGCCATGTCCAGGTCAGGGCGCTGGATCTTGCGGATGTTGTCCTCCACGACCTGGGCGCATCCGGTATCGCCATCCAGCGCCCTGGCATCGTCGGCGGCCTTGCGCCATATCGCGGGGAACTGCCGCCACCAGTTGGCGGGAAAGCCGATGTTCTGGATGCCGCCCGGATAGGCCACGTCGCGGTAGGGATCGGCCACGTTCTTGCCCGGCGCGATCGCCTTGAGGCTGGGCGGACGCTGGGCCGCCACCCACAGCTGGTCGTAGCCCGAGTACGAATAGCCCACCATACCCACCTTGCCCGTGGACCACGCCTGGCGCGCCGCCCACTCCACCGCATGCGCCCCGGCCGCGCCCACGGAGGCGTCCGCCCACTGGTTCTCGCCGGTGGAGCAGCCCGTGCCGGGCACGTTCAGGCCCATCACGGCATAGCCTTCCTTGGTCCATTCCTGGGTGGTCTGTTCCGTGACCGAGCCCGATCCGTAGCCGTCGTACTCCATCAGCACGGGAAACGGCCCCGGCCCCTTGGGAAAGACCACCGAATAGCGCATCTTGTTGCCGTCAGGCAGCTGGATGTAGCCCCAGATGCGCGGCCCGGGGTTGGTGCTGCCCGAAGAGCCCCCGCCGCAGGCCGCGAGGCCCAGGGCAAGGGTGGCGATGCCGGCCGCGCCGAGCCACGCGCGGGAATGGCGAAAAGTCATCATGGATGGTCCTCCTGGTTGCTGATGCAGACATGCCCGCAAGGGGGCAGGCCGCAATGTAGGACCGTCCGGGCGCATGGCGCACGCGTAAGCTGAAGGGGGCTAAAGGGGGGATGAAGGGGCGCTGAAGCGCGCCTGAAGACAGGCTGAAGGCAAACGCGGCCAGTCGCCACGGCCTTCGGCCCCAGGCCACGGCGGCATGGACTGGCACGAGATGGTGATGGCGCTTGGAGCGACGGAACTATCCATCGCCCCCGCAGTCGAACGGCCTTCGCTGGAGACCTCAACGCATAACAGCCCGGCCCACACTCCATCGTTGCCGATGGAGCCACTGCCTGAACAGGCAAAGGTGAAACTGTCATGCAATGTCCCGCCTGCCGAGATGCCACGCTCATCATCTCCGAGCGCCAGAACATAGAGATCGACTACTGCCCCCAATGCCGCGGAGTCTGGCTGGACCGCGGAGAGCTGGACAAGCTCATCGAGCGCTCCGCCGCCCAGGCACCCTCCGTGCCCGCCTCGCCAGCAGCCTATGAACGCCCGCAGGAACGGCGCGCGGGCCCTGACGGATCCCATGACCGGCGCGAGCACTCCAGCCACGATGGTTACCGCCGCAAGAAGCGCGAGGGCTTTCTCTCCGATCTTTTCGACTTCTAGCACCAGGGCAAGTCCGCTGCGCCGGCATCGGGACATGGCAGCCGCACCCCACTATGATTCGGCTTTCAGTTCCTTGTCCCCATGCCCCGCGCCCGCACACCCAAGCCCGCTCCTGCCGCAGAGAACACGGCCCCGTCCAGCACTGCAGCGCCGGGGCCGTCCATCGACGCCTCCTTCCTGCACACCCTCGTGGGCTACAACGCCCGGCGTGCCTCGCTGTCCATCATCGAAGTGTTCGTGGAGCGCATGGCCACCCACGATCTCAAGATGGTGGAGTTCTCCGTGCTCTCCCTGGTGTCCCACAACCCCGGCATCACCTCGCGCCAGCTGTGCGCGGCGCTGGATGTGATGCCGCCCAACCTGGTGGGCCTGATCGCAGCGCTGGAGCGCCGCAAGCTGATCGAGCGGCGCACCCACCCCACCGACCGCCGCGCCGTGGGCGTGCACCTGACGCCGGCGGGCGCCGAGCTCACGGCCCGGGCGGAAAGAACGGCGGCGGAATTGGAAATGGATGCCACCTACCGCCTGACCGACGCCGAGCGCAGGACGCTGATCCAGCTGCTGCAGAAGATCTACAACTGAGCGCGCTCAGTCCGCCTTCTCCGCTGCCGGCTGCTCCAGCCCCAGCAGCCGCACCGCGTTGCCCTTGAGGATGCCGGGCATCACCTCGGGCTTGAAGCCGGCTTCCTGGAAATCCTTCATCCAGCGCTCGGGCGTGATCAGCGGATAGTCGCTGCCGAAGAGCACGCGGTCCTTGAGCAGGGTGTTGGCGTACTGCACCAGCTGCCGGGGAAAGTACTTGGGGCTCCAGCCCGACAGATCGATCCAGACATTGGGCTTGTGCAGGGCCACGGACAGGGCCTCGTCCTGCCAGGGAAAGCTGGGGTGGGCCATCACGATCTGCATATCGGGAAAGTCGATGGCCACGTCGTCCAGGTGCATGGGATTGCTGTAGGCCAGGCGCAGGCCGCCGCCGCAGCGCATGCCGCTGCCTATGCCGCTGTGGCCCGTGTGGAAGATGGCCGGCAGTTGGTACTCGGCCACCACCTCGTAGATCGGCCAGGCCATGCGGTCGTAGGGATGGAAGCCCTGCACCGTGGGGTGGAACTTGAAGCCCCTGACGCCCTCTTCCTCGATCAGCCGCCGCGCCTCGCGCGCACCCATGCGGCCCTTGTGCGGATCGATGCTGGCGAAGGCCACCATCATGTCGCTGTTGGCCCGCGCAGCCTCGGCGATCTCCTCGTTGGGAATGCGGCGCCGGCCCAGCTGCGACTCGCTGTCCACCGTGAACATCACCAGGCCCAGGTTGCGCTCGCGGTAATAGGCCACGGTCTCGGCGATGGTCGGGCGCCTGCCGTTGCCGAAGTACTTGTCGGCGGCGCGGTCGTACTCCTCGCCGTAGTTGTCGAACGGGTTCCAACAGCTCACCTCGGCATGCGTGTGGATGTCGATAGCAATGAGTTTTTCGTGGTCCATGTCTGTCTCCTGTGCGGCCTGCTGCCTGCCCCGGCATCAAGGGGAAGTCCCAATAAGAAATTCGCAAAGGCCGCTTGAATTGGTTATTAAATATAACCAAAATCGCGGCCATCAGAAAGCGATGCGGATGCGGGCAACGGCTGCCACGCACCGGTTTCGCGCTGAGGCTTCACACCACCTTCCGAGGAGACAGACATGGACAGAAAGATCCACAAGACCCGTTCCCGCGCCTTGCCGGCCACGCTGGCCGCCGCCCTTCCCGCCCTGCTGCTGTCGGCCTGCGGCGGCTCGAGCGACGGCATCGCGCAGCTGGCCGAGGCCCGCCCCGCCACGCTGCTGTCGTGCACGGACCTGGCCGCGAAAATATCCTTCCCCAACACCCGCATCACCGCCGCCGAGACCGTGGCCGCCGGCACGCTGACGGTGGCAGGCAAGCCCATTGCCGAGCACTGCCGCGTGACCGGCCGCATGCACGAGCGCGTCAGCACCGTCGATGGCCAGAACTACGCCGTGGGCTTCGAGATGCGCCTGCCGCGCGACTGGAACGGGCGCTTTTTCTACCAGGCCAACGGCGGCCTGGACGGCAGCGTGAGCACGGCCGTGGGCGCACTGGGCGGCGGGCCGCTGGGCAATGCGCTGCAGATGGGCTTTGCCGTGCTCAGCTCCGATGCGGGGCATGCAGGCAGCCTGGGCCCCTTCTTCGGCCTGGACCCGCAGGCGCGGCTGGACTACGGCTACCAGGCCGTGGGCAAGCTCACGCCCATGGCGCGCAGCGCGCTGCAGACGGCCTATGGCAAGGGCCCGGACCGCTCCTACCTGGGCGGCTGCTCCAACGGCGGGCGCCACGCCATGGTGGCCGCCTCGCGCTATGCCGACCAGTACGACGGCATCATTGCCGGCAACCCCGGCACGCGCCTGCCGCTGGCGGCCATTGCCAACATTGCCGGCGCCCAGGGCTATGCGAAGCTGGCCACCACGCCCACCGACCTGGGCACGGGCTTCACCCAGGCAGAGCGCCGCCTGGTCAGCCAGGCCGTGCTGGCCCGGTGCGATGCACTGGACGGCGCCACCGACGGCATGGTGCAGGCCGGCGCAGCCTGCCAGGCGAGCTTCGACCTGGCGCGCGACGTGCCCACCTGCGGCGGTGCGCGCGACGGCAGCTGCCTCAGCGCCGAGCAAAAGAGCACCATTGCCGGCCTGTTCAAGGGCGCCACCACCAGCGGCGGCAGCCGCATCTACAGCAGCTTCCCGTATGACGCAGGGCTGGATACGGCCGGCTGGGCCGGCTGGAAATTCTCCAACTCGCTGAACCTGGACACCGGCGCCGTGGGCCTGGTCTGGCAGGCGCCACCGGAGAGCCCGGCCAGCTTCAACGGCCCGCAGTTCGCGCTGACAGGCAGCGTGGACAGCATGCTGGCCAAGGTCCAGGCCACGACGGCGCTGTACACCGAAAGCGCGCTGTCCTTCATGCTCCCGCCCGACTACGGCAAGCTGCCCGTGCTGCGCAACCGGGGCGCCAAGCTCATGGTCTACCACGGCACGGCCGATCCCATCTTCTCCAGCGACGACACCGTGCAGTGGTACGACACGCTGCGCCGCAACCATGGCGATGCAGCCGACTTCGCCCGCCTGTACCTGGTGCCCGGCATGAACCACTGCAGCGGCGGCCCGGCCACCGAGCAGTTCGACATGCTCAGTTCCCTCGTGGCCTGGGTGGAGAAAGGCCAGGCCCCAGACCGCGTGATCGCCAGTGCGCGCGGCGCAGGCAATGCGGGCGGCGCCAACGCCGACCTGCCCGCCACCTGGTCGCCAACGCGCACCCGGCCGCTGTGCCCCCATCCGCTGGCCGCTCACTACAACGGCAGCGGCGACATGGAAAGCGCTGCCAGCTTCAGCTGCCGCTGACCGTGCACTGAAGGCGGGCGGCGCCTGAACGGTCCGCCCCCTTCCGCCCTCATCCACCCCCTTGTCCGCAGTCCCGCCCCCGGCGGGGCCGGGCAACGCTGCGCCTGAAAAAAAGGCGCGCGGACACCCACGCCAAGACGGCAACGATTTTTCAAACCAGAGGAGACATCACCATGCAAAAAACCCCTTCCCCGCTGACCCTAGCGGCCGCCGCCGTGCTGGCCCTGGCCGGCTCCAGCACCAGTTTCGGCGCCTTCGCGCAAGGCACCTCCAGCGTCACGCTCTACGGCATCGTCGATGTGGGCGTGGAGCACCTGAACAACGTGGCGGCGGGCGGTGGCCTCAGCCGCATGCCATCGACCACCAGCCTGGTGCCCTCGCGCTGGGGCCTGCGCGGCAGCGAGGACCTGGGCGGCGGCCTCAAGGCCATCTACACGCTGGAGTCGGGCTTTGCGCCCGACCAGGGCACCTTCAACCAGGGCGGGCGCGGCTTTGGGCGCCAAAGCTGGGTGGGACTGGGCGGCAACTGGGGCAGCCTGACCATGGGCCGCCAGAACTCCATGCTGTTCTGGTCGCTGCTCGATTCGGACATCATCGGCCCGGCCGTCTTCGCCATGGGCTCGCTGGACGCCTACATTCCCAACTCGCGCGCCGACAACATGCTGGCCTGGCGCGGCAACTTCGGCGGCCTGGCGCTGGGCGCGGGCTACAGCTTCGGGCGCGATGCCGTCAACGCAGGCCCCAGCCCGGCAGGCACCAACTGCCCGGGCGAGAGCGGATCGGACACGCAGGCCTGCCGCCAGTGGTCGCTGTATGCCAAGTACGACACGCCCGTCTGGGGCGTGGCGCTGGGCTACGAACAGCAAAACGGCCGCACGCCGGCCTCGTCCACCGACCCGGTGTTCGGCGGCATGACCTCCAGCGCCAAGCATGACGAGCGGCTGCACCTGGGCGGCTACTTCAAGCTGGCCGGCGTGAAGGTCGGCGGCGGCCTGCTGCGCCGCGACAACGATGGCGACGCCGTCAAGCCGCGCAGCAACCTCTGGTACGTGGGCGCCTCGTACCCGGTCACCGAGGCGCTGGTGCTCGAAACCCAGTGGCTGACGCTGCGCTACCGCGGCGTGTCGGGCTACGACTCCGACCTGCTGGTGGCACGCGCCATCTACAACCTGTCCAAGCGCACGGCGGTCTACACCCAGCTCGGCCACATCCGCAACGACCGCCTGGCCACCGTCTCGGTCAGCGGCGGCGCCCCGGGCAGCAACACCGCGCCGGGCCGCTCGCAGACCGGCATCAACGTCGGCATCCGCCACATGTTCTGAGCCTGTTCTTTCCAGCTTTTCCTTTTTTCGATTTCACCAGGAGACATCCATGCAGATGCATCGCCGTCATTTCGTCCAGGCCCTGGGCAGCGCCGCCGCCCTGGGGTCGCTGTCGCCACTGCAGGCCCTGGCCCAGGCACTGGACCAGGTCAAGATCATGTACGGCTTTCCGGCAGGCAGCTCGGGCGACAGCGTGGCCCGCCGCGTGGCCGAGCGGCTGGGCGGCACGCCCTACAGCAAAGGGCCGGGCTTTGTGGAAAACAAGCCCGGCGCCGGTGGCCGCATCGCGGTGGAGGCCCTGAAGAACGCCCCGCCCAACGGCTCGGTGCTGGCGCTGGCGCCCGTGTCGGCCTTCTCGGTCTACCCGCACATCTACCCCAAGCTGACCTACAAGCCCGAGGATGCGATCCCCGTCTCCATCGGCGCCGTCATCTACCACGGCCTGGCCGTGGGGCCTGCCGTGCCGGCCGAGGTCAAGACCCTCAAGGACTTCCTAGCCTGGGCCAAGGCCCACCCCGACCGGGCCAACTTCGGCTCGCCGGGCGCGGGCTCCATGCCGCACCTGCTGGGCGCGCTGCTGAGCCTGCGCTCGGGGGTGGAACTCAAGCACGCGCCCTATCGCGGCACCGTGCCCAGCATCACCGACCTGGTGGGCGGGCAGGTCGCGGCCACCATGAACCCCAGCGGGGACTACCTGCAGTATTTGAAGGCGGGCCGCCTGCGCGTGCTGGCCACCTCGGGCAAGCAGCGCTCGCCCTTCCTGCCCGACGTGCCCACCTTCACCGAACTGGGCTTCCCCGATGTCACGGTGGAGGAATGGTTCGGCTTCTACGCTCCCGCCAAGACCCCGGCCACCACCATTGCCAACGCCAACGCGGCCATCACGGCCGCGCTCAAGGACAAGGCCGTGATCGACGGGCTGGCCGCCCTGGGCCTGCTGGCGCGCGGCAGCACGCAGCAGGAAATGGCGGCCGACCAGCAGGCCGAGTTCGAGCGCTGGAGTTCGCTGGTCAAGCAGATCGGGTTCACGGGCGAGTCCTGATCAGTCGGCGGCAGGCCCATTCCCCTTCACGGGACAAGGCCACACTCATGCAACAAATAATGTTGCATGAAACAGAACAGCCAATTCTCGGACGTCCTCCATGTGCTGCTGCACATGGCCGAGGGCGATGGACCTGCCACCTCCGACATGCTCGCCGCCGCGCTGCAGACCAACCCGGTCGTGCTGCGCCGGTTGATGTCGGGCCTGCGCGATGCAGGCCTTGTCACCTCCGCCAAGGGCCACGGCGGCGGCTGGGTGCTTTCTTGCGAACTGGACCGCACCACGCTGCGCGACGTGCATGAGGCCCTGGGCGCGCCCGGCCTGGTGGCGCTGGGCTTCAGGGAGGACCGGCCCGAATGCCTGGTCGCCCAGGCCGTGAACGAAGCCCTGAGCAACGCGGTGCAGCAGGCCGAGGCCGCCCTGCTTGCACGCCTGGGCACGGTGACGCTGGCTGCCCTGTCCCATGACTTCCACGCCCGCCTGGCCCGCCATCGCGCAGCAGGCGGCCAGGGTTGGCACCAACTGCAGGAGCACTCGCATGAAACACGTTGATTTCGCCGTCATCGGCGGCAGCTATGCAGGCCTGTCCGCCGCGCTGCAACTGGCGCGTGCGCGCCGCCAGGTGCTGGTGGTCGATGCCGGACTGCGGCGCAACCGCTTCGTGGACCAGGCCGGCGAGACATCGCACGGCTTTCTCACCCAGGATGGCGTGGCCCCCGCCCAGATCGCCGCCCAGGCCCGGCAGCAGCTGATGGCCTATCCCACCGTGCAGTGGCTGGACGGCACGGCCGAAGACGCCCGCGTGGCGACCGATGGCCGGCTGGAGTTCCGTGCAGCGGGCACGGCCATCAGCGCTGCCCGCCTCGTCCTGGCGCCGGGCGTGCATGACAGCCTGCCGCCCGTGCCGGGACTGGCCGAGCGCTGGGGCCGCAGCATCTTTCACTGCCCGTACTGCCACGGCTACGAGATGAATGCAGGGCGCATCGGCATCATCGCCAGCTCGGCCCTGGCCCACCATCACGCCGTCATGCTGCCCGACTGGGGCCAGACCACGCTGCTGCTCAACGGTGCCTACACGCCCGGCGCCGAAGAACTTTCCACCCTTGCGCGCCGGGGCACCCAGGTGGAGACCACGCCCATCGCCCGCCTGGAAGGCCGGGCCGACGTGGTGCTGCAGGACGGCCGCCGCCTGGTGATGGACGGCCTGTTCACCCAGCCGCGCACCCGCATCGCCAGCCCCGTGGCCGAGCAGTTGGGCTGCGCCCTGGAAGAAGGCCCCATGGGCACCTTCATCAAGGTCGCGGAAGGCCAGGCCACCAGCGTCCCCAACGTGTTCGCCTGTGGCGACGCGGCCCGCGCGGCCGGCAACGTGGCCATGGCGGTGAGCGATGGCGCCATGGCGGGCATTGGCGCGCACCGGTCGATGATGGGGTGGTGATGGCGGCGGGCCTTGGGCCCGTGCATGGACGCAGATCAACTGCCCGCCGGACGATGCGTGGATACAACAACTTCCCATGCTAACTAAATCCGTAAATATAATTAAGACTGATTCTCATTGATATCTACAACATCAAGAGTCCAGTCCATGCACACCACCAACGGCCGCGCGCTGCGGTTCAACTCCATTGTTCTGGCCATGCTGGCCGCCGGCGCCGGGTCCACGGCGATCGCACAGGATGAAGCGCAGGCGCCGACCGCAACGACGCCGACGCTGTCGCAGATCGACGTGCGCGACAAGTACGAGCGCGAGGACCTGCCCACGCTGGCACCGGGGCGCAAGGCCGCCAAGGGTGCACGCCTGGGCATTCTGGGCGCCACCTCCATCGTGGACGCGCCGGTGCATGTCAACGCCTACACCCGCGAGCTGGCCGAGGACTGGTCCGCCCTGTCGCTGCAGGATGTGCTGGAAAACGATGCGGCCGTGGTCTTCACCACCAACAAGGGACACCTGCTGCAGAACTTCAACCTGCGCGGCCTGGATGTGACGGCCATGGACATCGCCACCAACGGCCTGTACGGCGTGGCGCCAGCCAATTCGGTGCCCATCGAGATGTTCGAGCGCGTGGAGGTGATGCGCGGCCCCAACGTGCTGCTGTCCGGCATGCCGCCGCTGGCCAGCGTGGCCGGCTCCGTCAACATGGTCACCAAGCGCGCGCTGGCCCAGCCCATGGCGGACCTGACGGCCACCTACGTCTCGGACTCCTACCTGCAGATGCATGCCGACGTGGGCCGGCGCTTCGGCCCCGAGCAGCGGCTGGGCCTGCGCTTCAACGGCGTCTACGGCTCGGGCGACATGGGCGCCAAGGATGAGAGCCAGAAGCGCCGCGTGGGCGCCCTGGGCCTGGACTACCTGGGCGACAGGGCCCGCTTCTCGCTGGACCTGTACAACAGCATCACCAAGATCGACGGCGGCAGCCCGGGCATGTTCAGCTTCCTGGGCAGCGCGGCCATCCCCGGCGTGGGCCGGCTGCTGGCACCGCCCAGCGGCGACGTGAACATGTTCCGCGGCACCCACGGCCAGTACGACAACAGCGGCCTGCTGGCGCGTGCCGAGGTGGACTTCACGCAGAACTGGCAGGGCTATTTCGCCTTCGGCGCCTCCGAGGCGCAGGGCAAGGGCCTGCTGTTCGGCACCCGCGCCATCGTCACGGGCCTGGACGGCACCACGCGCGGCGCCATCTACAACGTGCACACCGAGTCCGAGCGCCGCACGGCCGAGGCCGGCGTCATCGGCAAGCTGAGCACGGGCAGCGTGCAGCACCGTCTGCAACTGTCGTTCAACATCCTCAAGCACAAGGAAGGCACCTACAACACGGCCTGCAACTACTGCTACACCACCAACATGTACGAGCCGACGACGCCCACCTTCCCGGGCGCGCCGCAGTGGAAGGGCTACACCACCGAGAACGAATTCCGCTCGCTGGCCCTGGCCGACGTGATGAGCTTCGCCAACGACAAGGTGCTGCTGACGCTGGGCGCACGCCACCAGACGGTAAAGACGCCGCTGGTCAACGGCGTGTCGTCCAACTACAGCAAGAGCCGCGTCTCGCCCATGGCCGGCCTGGTCGTGCGGCCCTGGGGCGACAACGTCTCGCTGTACGCCAACTACACCGAAGGCCTGGAGCCCGGCCGCACCGTGGGCGCGGGCTTTGCCAACACCGGCGAGACCCTGGCGCCCATGCAGACCAAGCAGGGCGAGGTGGGCGTGAAGCTGCAGGCGGGCCAGACCACGCACACGCTGAGCGCCTTCCGCATCGAAAAGCCGTCCATCATCACCAACAGCGGCAATGCCCAGGTGCTCGATGGCGAGCAGCGCCTCAAGGGCCTGGAGTGGAGCGCCTTCGGCAAGCTCACGCAGACGCTGTCGCTGCTGGGTGGGGTGGAGTACATCAAGTCGCGCCAGATCAACTCCGGCCGTGAGAACTACGGCGTGCCCAAGCTGCGCGCGCGCATCGGCATCGACTGGGAAACGCCCGTGCAGGGCCTGTCGGTCGGCGGCCGCGTGCTGTACACCGGCTCGCAGTGGGTGGACTCCGGCAACAAGCTGCGCGCCCCGGCCTGGAACCGCTTCGACCTGATGGCCAAGTACGAGACCAGGTTCGGCGCCACGCCCGTGCGCTTCAATGCCAGCGTGGAGAACGTGACGGACAAGAACTACTGGATCGGCATGTTCACCGACGGCTTCGTCATGCCCGGCGCACCGCGCACCTTCCGGCTGTCGGCCACCGTGTCGTTCTGACCGCCTGACGCACTGCGCGGGCCACCCGGCGGGGCGCATGTTGTGTCCCGCCGGGTCTTTTGCTTCCCACGATCGAATTTCCATGCCGCTCTTCACCGTCGCCGGCCTGCTTGCCACCTCGCTGGCCTGCCTGTGCATCTACGCCGCCTCGCCCAACCAGAGGCTGTGGGCCGCCGCCTGGCCGCGCCGGCCTGCCCTCCTGGCCGGTGGCGGCCTGCTCGCAGCGGGCTGGCTGGCATTCGCCCAGGACATGCGGACGCTGGCCGCCACGTTCACCTGGCTCACCCTGCTGATGCTGGCCTTCGCCCTGCTGCCCTATATCGGAGCGCTGTTCCATGGCCGACGCACACCCTGAGGCCCGCCCGCGCAAGCCGGCCCCCATCCGGCCGGACTGGATCTCCAAGACCCTGGCCGGCCTGCTGCTGGGGCCGGGCCTGGCGATCAGCGCCAGTGGCCTGCTGGCCGCCCTGCTGCACGGCATGCCGCTGGCGGTGAGCGGGCAGCTGGTCATGTGGCTGGTGCCGCCGGTCTGGCTGCTGGTGCAGTCCCTGGTGTATTTCTTCTCCAGCGGCCTGCGCGCCTGGGCCTGGCTGGGCGGGGCCAACGCGCTGGCCCTGGCCGCCTGGTGGCTGGTGCGCGCGGCAATGCACAGCAGCGCAGGAGGCCTGTCATGAGAGCCGACTACATCCGCATCTACAAATCCGTACACACCTGGACGGGCATCCTCAGCGGCATGGCCTTGTTCATCGCCTTCTACGCGGGTGCGCTGACGGTGTTCAAGGAACCCATCCGGCGATGGTCCACGCCGCCTTCCGCCGTGGTGCAGGCCGTGCCCATGGACGAGGTGCAGCCGTTGATCGCCCGGACCCTGGCCAGCACGCCGGCGGCCGCGCGCGGCGCCATCGTGCAGCTGCAGGGCGACAACGCCATACCGCGCCTGCAATGGCAGGTGCGCGATCCCAAGGCCGACGACCATGACGAAAGCGCCGTACGCCACTACACGGCCCAGCTGTCGGCCGACGGCAGCGTGCAGATCAGCGAGCAGCGCCCGTCCCGCCTGGTGGAGTTCATCGACGTGCTGCACCGCGTGGTCGGCCTGCCCGTGGACTCGGACCCCAACCGCTGGATCATGGGCGCGATCTCGGCCCTGTACTTCCTGGCCCTGGTGTCGGGCGTGGTGATCCTGCTGCCCTCGCTGGTCAAGGACTTCTTCGCCCTGCGCGTGGGCAGGAACCTCAAGCGCATGTGGCTGGACGCGCACAACGTGGTGGGCATCGTCAGCCTGCCCTTTCACATCGTCATGGCCCTGAGCGCCGTGGTCTTCGCCTACCACGACCAGATCTTCGACGTGCAGGACAGGCTGATCCACGAAGGCCAATGGGCCCAGACCTTTGCGCGCCCCTCGGGCAAGGCCCCGGACGCGCCGGCACGCAATCCGGCCGACATGCTCACGCCCTCCCGACTGGTGGAGATCGTCAAGGCCGCCGCGCCCGGCTTCGAGCCCGAAAGACTGCAGTACGCCCAGGTCACCGGCCCCAAGCCCACCGTGCGCGTCTGGGGCAGGAATCCCCAGGCCGTATCGCCGCGCGCCGTGGGCGGCTTTGCCATGCTCGATCCGTACAGCGGCAAGCTGCTCTCGGCCGACTACCTGTCAGGCGGACAGAGCACGCCCAACCTGTTCATCAGCAGCTTCTTCGCGCTGCACATGGCCTCCTTCGGCGGACTCGCGGTCTGGTGGCTGTACTTCCTGCTGGGCCTGGCAGGCGCGTGGCTGTTCTACGGCGGCAATCTGCTGTGGGTGGAGACGCGGCGCAAGGCCCAGCGCAAAGGCGCAGACTTGCCCGTGCAGCGGCGCGACACGGCCCTCATGGCCTCGGCCACCGTCGGCGTCTGCCTGGGCTGCGTGGCCGGCATTTCCGCCACCATTGCCGCCGCCAAGTGGCTGCCGGGCCGCGTCGATGACCTGGCCGCATGGCACATGGGCATTTACTACGCCGTGTTCTTCACCAGCATGGCCTGGGCCTTCGTGCGCGGCGCGGCACGCGCGGCCCCGGCCTTGCTGTGGCTGGCCGCTGCCTGCACGGCCGCGATCGCGCTGTCATCGCTGGTGGGCTGGCTGGCGCCAGGCACCGGCGCGTGGGTGGACACCTCGCTGATCGGCCTGGACCTGACGGCCGTGGCCGGCGTGCTGGCCCTGGCCTGGATGGCGCGTGCCACGGCACGGCGCACGCGCAGCGGCCCGCAGGACAGCGTGTGGTCCGCGCCGCGCGACAGGCCGGCGCATCAGGACACCAAGGACTCACCGGCACCGGCCAGCTGACCTGGCCGGCACGCCATGGGAGTGCGCAGGTGGGCCGGTTGCCTGGTGGGCCGGCCCATCCCCGCTGCTGGGTCTATCCGAAAATGGCGCCGCCCGCATCCAGCGAGGGCGGCCGCAGAAGATCGGCATTGACGCCCATGGCCTCGCTGGCCCGCTCCACGGCCTGCCAAAGAGGGGCGGGCATCTGCAGTATTTCCTCGGGGGAGTTCGCGCGGGCAATCCAGTCGCTGATCTCAACGTGCTGCTCGGGGGTGAGCAGGTCCAGGTTCAGCATTTCGTCAATGGTCTTCATCGGGTGTCGGTCTGTCGCTCTTGTGCGGGAGATGTGCGGGAAATGTGCGGGAGATATGTGGGCGAGGTGCGGAAAGGAAACGCCCGTGCATTGTCAGCGGTCCGCGGCAGGCAGTCGCTGCAGCAGGGCATCGCGTGCGCGCAAGCCGGCATTGGGCTTTTGCGCCTGCTCATCCTGGATCAGTGTGGCGAACACCAGCCTGCGCTGGTCCTTGGTGGCCCAGCCCACATACCAGCCGTAGGCCCGGCTGGCATCGTAGCGGTTGTCGCTGCCGGGCGACCCGGTGCCGGTCTTGCCATGCACGGTCCAGCCGTCCACAGGCACGGGGTGCCGGGTGATGCGCGCAGTCATGTCGATGGCCTGACTGCTCACAGACAGTTCCCGGCGCACGATCTTGCGCATGAAGGCCACCTGCTCGGCCGCCGAGATGCGCAGCGAGGACACCACCCACGCGCCGTTGTGGCCGGGATGGGCCACGGCAACGGCGGAGACATCCTCGTTGCCGTACTGGAAGGCCCTCACGTAGGCGCCAAACCGCTGTTGGCCCAGCTCCCGCGCCACCTGCTGCGAGTACCAGAACACCGAGTCCTTCATCCAAGCCTGGGGCGTGATCTCGCGCCGCCAGGCATCGCCGCCCCAGTCCGGATACTCCGGTTGGTACGGCCACGCAGGCCGGGACTCGTCCTGCAGGATGCCGGCGTCATAGCCCATCAGGCTGATGGCGATCTTGAAGGTGGAGGCCGGCGTGACGCGCTCGGCACAGGCCGGGCCGCTGTGCACCAGGGACTGGCCCGTGTCGGCGTCGGCGACGATGGTGCACAGTTCGTGCGCGCAAGCGGGAAGGCAAAAAAATGCTGCCACGACCGTGGCAGCGGACCCAGGAAATCCAAGCATGTGCTGTGTACTGTGTGCTGTCTGATGCAGTGTTAGTGTCTGGCGCGCGATCATAGATGCGCGCGCAGCCTTCGCAACGCCCATGCAGCAAACATCCCCACAGCGTCCTCGGCGGCCGCGTCAGGAACGCGCCGAGGGCAAGGGCTTCAGGTTTTGAGGCCCTGAGGGCCGGTCAGCCGGCCTCCGCCTCCTGCAGCTGCCGCCACATCACCTTGCCGCTGCCGCTCTTGGGCAGGGCCTTGACGAACTGCACGATCTTGGGCGCCTTGTAGACGGCCATGTTCTCGCGGCACCACTGGATGATGTCCTCGGCCGTGGTGTCTTCCTTGCCGGCACGCAGCACGACGACCGCCTTGACCGACTCGCCGCGGTAGGCGTCTCGCGTGGAGATCACGCAGGCCTCCTGGATGGCGGGGTGGCGGAACATCAGCGATTCGACCTCGGCCGGCCAGACCTTGAAGCCGCTGGCGTTGATCATGCGCTTGAGGCGGTCGGTGATGAAGTAGTAGCCGTCCTCGTCCACGTGGCCCAGGTCGCCGGTGCGAAAGAAGCGCTTGCCGTCGATCTCCATGAAGACCTGGGCCGTGGCGTCGGGCCGCTTCCAGTAGCCGTCGAAGACCTCGGGGCCGTGGACGACGATTTCGCCCTGCTCGCCCTGCGGGACATCGGCGCCGGTTTCGGGGTCGATGACACGCGCCTCGGTGCTCATGAAGGGAATGCCCAGGCATTGCTGCTTGGGATGCTCGAACGGGTTGCTGTGCGTGGGCGCGGCCGTCTCGGTCAGGCCGTAGCCCTCGCTGAAGCGCAGGCCGTATTGCTCCAGCAGGCGCTGGGCCACGGCCTGTGGCATGGCCGCACCGCCGCCGCCGATGTACTTGAGGCTGGTGAGGTCGAACTGCGCAAAGTTGGGGCTGCCCAGCAGGTCGATGACCATGGTGGGGATGTTGGTCCAGCTGGTGACCTGGTAGCGAGAGATCAGCCGCCCCGCCAGCTCGCGGTCCCAGCGCGGCATGACGACCAGGGTGGCGCCCACGAAGATGGCCGTGTGCAGCACCGAGACCATACCCGTGATGTGGAACATGGGCACGACGGCCAGGACCACGGTCTCGCTGGTGCCGCTGCCCCAGTAGCTGCCCGCCACGGCGTTGTGGTTGATGGAGCGGTGCGGGTGCATGCAGCCCTTGGGGTGGCCCGTGGTGCCGCTGGTGTAGGGCAGCACGGCCATGTCGTCGCGGCCCACCACATGGGGCGGCGCGGCTTCGGTGCAGGCCAGGGCCTGCTGCCAGGTGTGGACGCTGCCGCCATCGAGCACGGCCGGCTCACGCCGGGTGAGCAGCCAGTCGTGCCACTGCACGGGCGGGGCGTCGTCGCCCTGCACCCCGGCATCGAAGGCGTCCGTGAACTGGGTGACGACCAGGTGCTCCAGCCGCTGGCCGGGCGCCAGCGCATTGCTGGCCTTGGCCAGTTCGGGGGCCAGGTCGGCCGTGGTGATGGCGACCTTGGCGTCGGCGTCGGTGATGTAGTGCCTGAGCTCCTCGGCCATGTTCATGGGGTTGACCGGCACCACCACCGCATTGGCGCGGAAGATGGCGTAGTGCGCCAGGATGAGTTGCGGCGTGTTCTGCATCAGCAAAATGACGCGGTCGCCGCGCTGCACGCCCAGGCTGTGCAGGTAGGCCGCCATGCGCTCCGTGCCCTCGCACAGCTCGCGGTAGCTGATGGAGCTGCCGAAGTAGCGGATGGCTGCCTTGTCCGGGTAGCGTCGCGCATTGACGGCCAGGTTGTCCCAGACGCTGGTAGCGGGCACGGTGATGGAATGGGGCAGGCGGCTGGGCCAGAAAGCGTGGTGCGCGGGCTGGGAGGGCATGGGTGGATGGGCTTTGAAGTGTCGGTGAGTGGAAGGGACGGCGGCAATCCGCCTTGCCAGCGAGGCTAGGCCCACACCCGCTTCCCGGCATTGGGGAAGGCCCCAGGAGATCGTCGCCAAAGTGACGCTTGAGCGCCCATGGCATACCGCTGGCACCGCAACTCGCCTTGTGCTTTCGCAAGCCGGCCACGGGCACGCCTTAAGTACGCCACAGGTACGCCACAGGTACGATGGCGCCATGCCCTCCACGCCCGCCATGCCCCACCTGTCCCGCCTGCAGCTGTCGCTGCGCGATCTGCTGGCCCGCCACCGCAGCGCGGCCCTGGCCACCCAGCCCGCCGACTCCCCTGCCCCCGGGGCTGGCGATGCACTGCCCGCTCCCCGGCTGTCCATGGTGCCCTGGGCCTGGAATGCGCAGTTTGGCTGCTTTGTGCTGCACGTCAGCGCACTGGCAGCGCACACGCGGGCCATGGAGTTGCACCCGGCCGTCAGCCTGCTGGTGTGCGCGGCCGAAGTGGACGGCGAGGGCGTGCATGCACTGGAGCGCGTGGCCATTGAAGGCGTGGCCAGCACACCGCCGCCCGGCAGCGTGCTGGCCGATGGCGCGCGCGACAGCTATGTGCTGCGCTTCCCCGAAGCCGCGTTCATGACCGATCTGGGCGACTTCCGCTTTGTCTGCATCACGCCATCCATCGCCCGGCACGTGGCGGGCTTTGGCGCGGCGCGCGATGTGTCGGCCCATGACCTGATCGAAGCACTGAGCATCCAGGCCAGCTGACTCACGCGCCCCGCACGTGGGCCGCGATCAGGGCGCCCGCCGCATCGCCCTGCCCCGCCACGCAGGCGCGCACATGGTCCTCCCACATCTGGCCCTGCTGCTCCACCTGGGCATGGACAAAGCGCTGCAGCATGCGCCGGGGATCATCGCAGCGCTCATAGGCATACGGATCGCTGCGCGTGCACAGCGCCTTGAACTGCAGCCAGGCGGCCTGCCGCGTCACGGGCATGCCCTGCAGGCGCTGCCACTGGTGCAGCAGCTCATGGGCAAAGATGCCTGCGATCTGCGGATGCGACAGGCGCAGCGGCTGGCGCGGATCGGACTGCGTGAAGAAGGCGCGCGGCATGAAGATGCGCCCGCCATTCATGGACAGCGCCCTGCGCGTATCGCCCAGCCGCCGCTGGTACAGGCGCAGGCGCGGCAGCAGCGCATCGAGCGAGGCGCCGAAATGCGTGCGCACAAAGGCCTGCTCCTGCGCATCCAGTGGCCGGCTCCAGAAGACCATGCTCAGCCGCCTGGCCCCTGCCGATAGCGCCGCGCCATGAAATCCACAAACGCGCGCACGGCCGGGCGCAGATGCCGCGTGCGCGGATACAGCGCGTGGTAGCTGTACTGCCCCAGATGAAAACAGGGCAGCACCCGCACCAGCTGGCCGCGCTCCACGGCCGAGCGCACGGTATGCCAGGTCAGCGCCGCAATGCCCCGGCCTGCGCGTGCGGCCTCGAAGATGGTGGCCACTGAATCGGTGCGCAGCGCCGTGTGCGGCTGCACCTCGGTCACGGCGCCCTGCCCGGACACCACACTCCAGCGCAATGGGGCCGGGCCCGCCGCAAAGGCCAGCGCGCGGTGCTCGGCCAATTGCCCGGGCGCCTGCACCACGCCCTGGCGCATCAGGTAGGCGGGCGACGCCACCAGCACCAGCGGCGAATGCGTGAGCAGCCGCGCTTGCAGCCCGCTGTCCGGCAATTGGCGGCTGATGCGCACGGCCGCATCCACGCCCTCGGCCACCAGGTCCACCAGCCGGTCGGTGCACAGCAGCTGCAGCTCCAGATCGGGGAATTGCTGCTCGAACTCGGGCAGCCAGTCGCCCAGCTCGATGGCGCCCACGGCCAGCGGCAGCGTGATGCGCAACACACCCGCCACGCGCGCACGACGCTGCGCCAGCGCGGCCTCGGCCGCATCGAGCTGCTCCAGCAACTGCACACAGCTCTGGTAGTAGCTGCGCCCCGCATCGGTCAGGCTCAGCCCGCGCGAATTGCGCTGCAGCAGCTGCGTGCCCAGCTCCGACTCCAGCCATTTGACATGGCGCGACGCCGTGGAATGCGTCATGCCCAGCCGGTCCTGGGCCGCCGTGAAACCCTGCGCGTCCACCACGCCGCAGAACACCCGCATGGCTTGCCATCTGTCCATTGCTCATGCACTCCTTTGGCGGGAATTGTGGAGCATGGACCGCTGATGCCGCCCAGCCCGCCCAGCCCGCTCAGCGCAGCGCCAGCTCCAGGATGCCGTCCGTGGACAGCACATCGCCGAACACATCCTCGATCTCGGCCAGCGCGGCACGGTGCAGGCTGTCGGCGTCCACGGATTCGCCGTTGCTGCGCGTGATGGCACGTGTGGCCACGGCATCGCTGGCCACGATGACCTCGAAGCCCAGCGGCGCGGCATCGCGTGCGGCGCCGGCCACGCAGGCGTGGGTCATGAGGCCGCAGATGACCACGGTGGTGATGCCACGCGCGCGCAGCTGGTCGGCCAGGTCGGTGCCGACGAAGGCGCTGACGCTGCGCTTTTGCACCACGGTGTCGCCCGCGCGCGGCTGCAGGCCGGGGTGGAACTGGACGGCGCTGCCATTGATGGCGAACACGGGCGCACCTTCAGGGGCAATGTGCTGGATGTGGAACACGGCAACCTGCCCGGCATCGGCCCATTGCAGCAGGCGCCGGGCCTGCTCCAGGACCTGCGGGCCGCGCGGGATGGGCAGGCGGCCGCTGAAGTACTCGTTCTGGAAGTCGATGACCAGCAGCGCCGTGGCACCCCGTGGCAACTGGCTGCGCCCCGGCGCGCCGGACAGGGCGCGGAGGGTGGGATGGCTGGTGGATTGGGTGGCCTGGCTGGCCTGTTCTGCGAGTGACATGCAGTGCTCCTGAAAACGGGAAGTGGTTGATGCCTGCAGTCTAGAAACGCACAGGCCCCGCCGCAACGCCATGGAGCGGCCAGCATCTGTGCAGGTTCTGCACAGATCGCCCGTGCTTTGAAAAATGCCCCATCTCTGTGATGGCGCATACGGCCTTGGGCCTTGCATCGCTCCAACCGGCCGCGTGCCGGTGAAGCCGGCGATGCCGCATTGAAACATGGCCTGCGGCCCTCCCGCTCAAGAAAGGGCCGCAGGCCGGCACGGCGCTAGTTCTGCAGCTGCTGCCAGACCTTGTCCAGCCGCTTGATGCTGACCGGGTACGGCGTGCGCAGCTCCTGGGCGAAGAAGCTCACGCGCAGCTCCTCCAGCATCCAGCGGTACTCCTGCATGCGCGCGTCGATGTGGCCCTTGCGCTCGGCCACCAGGCGCCAGTAGCGCTGCTCCAGCGGGCGCAGCTCGGTCAGGCGGCTGGCGTCGCGCGCAGGGTCGGCGCGGTACTTGTCCAGGCGGCTGGTGATGGCCTTGAGGTAGCGCGCGTAGTGCTGCAGCTGGGTCCAGGGCGCGGCCGCGATGAAGTTCTTGGGCACCAGGCGCTGCAGTTGCTGGGCGGCGTCGGCCGTGGCGTCAGGCGCGTTCTTGGTGTCCTTGATCTTGCGCTGCGCCGCCGCGTACTCGACCAGGATGGTGGAGGCCATGCGCGCCACCTCGTTGGCGATCAGCGTCAGCCGGCCGCGTCCGTCCTGCACGCGCTGCTTGAACTGCGCGTCGTTGGTGGGCAGCGGCTCCTGCAGGAAGGCGCGGTCTATGGCCACGTCGATGATCTGCTCGCGCAGTTCCTCCTGCGTGCCCAGCGGCATGTAGGCGACGGCCATCTTCTGCAGGTCTGGAATGTTCTTTTCCAGGTACTTGAGCGCGTCGCGGATCTGCAGCGCGAACAGGCGGCGCAGGCCCACGCGGTGGCGTGCGGCCGCAACCTCGGGCTCGTCGAAGACCTCGATGCCGACGGCATCGCCATGGTCGATCAGCGCAGGGAAGCCGATCAGCGTCTGCCCGCCCCGGCCGATCTCCATCAGCTCGGGCAGCTCGCCAAAACTCCATTCCTTGTAGCGGCTGTCGGCGGGCTGGCTGGGCTTGGCATTCCTGGCAGGCGTGGCCTGGTCGGGCTTTTCCGCCTTGGCAGCGGGCGCAGGCTTCCTGCCGGCTTCGGGCGCGGTGGCAGCGGGTGCAGAAGGGGCCTCCGTGACCGACGCCACCTTCAGCGCGGCCAGCGCCTGGAAGGCGCCGCGCGCCTTGGCGCCCAGTTCGGCCTTGAGCGCGCCCAGGTTGCGGCCCTGGCCCAGCTGGCGTCCATGCTCGTCCGTGATGCGGAAGTTCATGAACAGGTGCGGGCTGAGCATGTCCAGCTTGAAGTCGGCGCGCTTGACGTCCAGCGAGGTCTCGTCGCGCACCTGCTTGAGCAGGGCATCGATCAGCGATCCCTGGCCCCAGCGTTCGGGCGTGGTGAAGAGTTCGGCCAGGCGCTGGGCGCTTTCGGGCAGGGGCACGAAGCGGCTGCGCGGGCGCTGCGGCAGGCTCTTGAGCAGGGCCTGGAGCTTGTCCTTGAGCATGCCGGGCACCAGCCATTCCACGCGCTCGTCGCTGACCTGGTTGAGCACGAACAGCGGCACGGTGACGGTGATGCCGTCGCGCGCGTCGCCGGGGCTGTGCAGGTAGCTGGCCGTGCAGTCCACGCCGCCGAGCTTGACCACCTTGGGAAAGGCCTGGGTGGTGATGCCGGCCGCCTCGTGGCGCATCAGTTCGTCGCGCGACAGGCGCAGCAGGTCGGCGTTTTCCTTGGCCGCCTCGCGGAACCAATGGTCGAAGGTGGCGCCGCTGAACACGTCCTTGGGGATCTGCTGGTCGTAGAAGGCGTAGATCAGCTCGTCATCGACCAGCACGTCCTGGCGGCGGCTCTTGTGCTCCAGCTCCTCGACCTTGCGCACCAGCTTGAGGTTGGCGGGCAGGAAGTGCCAGCGCGTATCCCACTGCCCCTCCACCAGGGCCTGGCGGATGAAGATCTCGCGCGCGGACTGCGGATCGATGCGGCCATAGCTCATGCGGCGGCCGTTGTAGACCACCAGGCCATAGAGCGTGGCGCGCTCCAGCGCCACCACATCGGCCTGGTTCTTGGACCAGTGCGGATCGAGCAGCTGCTTCTTGAGCAGGTGGGCGCCGACTTCCTCCAGCCACTGCGGATCGATGGCGGCAATGCCCCGGCCGTACAGGCGCGAGGTTTCCACCAGCTCGGCCGCAACGATCCAGCGCCCCGGCTTCTTGGACAGGTGGGCGCCCGGGTGCGGGTAGAAGCGGATGCCGCGCGCGCCCAGGTAGGCGTCGCTTTCATCGCCCTTGTAGCCCAGGTTGCCCAGCAGGCCGGACAGCATGGACAGGTGCACGGCGTCGTAGCCTGCGGCCTCGGTGTTGATCTTCCACTTGTGCTCGTTGACCACGGTCAGCAGCTGCGAGTGGATGTCGCGCCATTCGCGCACGCGGCGGATGTTGATGAAGTTCTGGCGCAGCAGCTGCTCCCACTGGCGGTTGCTGAGCTTGTGCGAGGGCTCGTCATCCGTGCCGGGACCGGTGTCCTGCGGATGGAAGGCCGCCAGCGCCTCGGCCGCCGGGGCGGCCACGCTCTGCCCGCCGCTGCGCTGGGCCACGGGCAGGAAGGCGGCATTGCGCGCCGATGGCTTGGCGGCAGGCGCCTGGGCCGTGGCCATTTCCTTGCGGCTCTTGGCCACCACCTTGCCGCTACGCGCATCCTGCAGCCATTTCCACAGGCGCAGGTAGCCGCTGAATTCGCTTTTCTCGTCGTCGAACTTGGCGTGCTGCTGGTCGGCCTGCTGCTGGGCCTCCAGCGGCCGGTCGCGCACGTCCTGCACGGACAGGGCGGAGGCGATGACCAGCACCTCGGCCACGGCACCGCGCGTGCGCGCCTCCAGGATCATGCGGCCCACGCGCGGGTCCAGCGGCAGGCGCGACAGCTCGCGGCCCATGGGCAGCAGCTCGCCGCGCTCGTCCACGGCGCCCAGCTCGCCCAGCAGCTGGTAGCCGTCGGCAATGGCGCGGCCCGAGGGCGATTCAAGGAAGGGGAAATTCACCACGTCGCCCAGGCCCAGCGACTTCATGCGCAGGATGACGCCGGCCAGCGAGGAGCGCAGGATTTCTGGGTCGGTGAAGCGCGCGCGCGTGCCGAAGTCGGCCTCGTCGTACAGGCGGATGCAGATGCCGTTGGCCACGCGGCCGCAACGGCCCGCGCGCTGGTTGGCCGCTGCCTGGCTGATGGGCTCGACCAGCAGCTGCTCGACCTTGCTGCGGAAGGAATAGCGCTTGACGCGCGCCGTGCCCGCATCGATCACATAGCGGATGCCGGGCACGGTCAGCGAGGTCTCGGCCACGTTGGTGGCCAGCACGATGCGCCGGCCCGTGTGGCTGTCGAAGATGCGGTCCTGCTCGGCCTGCGACAGGCGCGAGAACAGCGGCAGCACCTCGGCATGGCGCAGCACGGGCTGCTGGGCCAGGTGCTTGCGCAGGTGGTCGGCGGCCTCGCGGATCTCGCGCTCGCCGGGCAGGAACACCAGGATGTCGCCGCTGACGCCGCCGGACCACAGCTCGTCCACGCCTTCGGCAATGGCGTCGTTGAGGTCGTGGTCGCGCTTTTCCTCGAAGGGGCGCCAGCGCATCTCCACGGGGTAGGTGCGGCCCGAGACCATGATCACCGGCGCAGGCCCCTTGGGGCCTTCGAAGTGCCTGGAGAACCGCTCGGCATCGATGGTGGCCGATGTCACCACCACCTTGAGGTCGGGGCGCCGGGGCAGGATCTGCTTGATGTAGCCCAGCAGGAAGTCGATGTTGAGGCTGCGCTCGTGGGCCTCGTCGATGATGAGGGTGTCGTAGGCCTTGAGCAGCGGGTCGGTCTGCGTCTCGGCCAGCAGGATGCCGTCCGTCATCAGCTTGACCGAGGCGTCCTTGGACAGCCGGTCCTGGAAACGCACCTTGTAGCCCACCACATCGCCCAGCGGCGTGTTCAGCTCCTCGGCAATGCGCTTGGCCACCGAGCTGGCGGCAATGCGGCGCGGCTGCGTGTGGCCGATCAGGTGGCCGCGCACCTGGCCCTTGTCGTCGGGCGTGGCGTTGACCTTGCCCCGGCCCAGCGCCAGCGCGATCTTGGGCAGCTGCGTGGTCTTGCCCGAGCCCGTCTCGCCGCACACGATGATGACCTGGTGCCGGTCCATGGCCTCCATGATTTCCTCACGGCGGGCGGATACGGGCAGGGATTCAGGGAAGCTGATCTTCAAAGGCATAAGGGGCTGGATTATCCCCGCGCCATGCCGGCGGCGCCACGCGGCTGCAGATTTCCATACGCCTGCCCTGTGCCGCCCGTATGAAAACCCCCGCAGGCCAGGGCCTTCGCCAGTGCGGGCCGGCCGCATGCAAGGCATTGCGCACAATCGGCGCTCGCCTTGCCGTCCGCGCCCGGCGCTGGCCGCCTCACCCGCCTTCCTCGATCTGCTCCCCATGGTTTCTCTTGCCGCCCTCGTCATTCCGCTATTGGCCCTGTGGCTGTGGTGGCCCGTCCGCCTGATGCCGCGCCGCGCACGCCTGATGGCGGCCGTCGCCACGGCGGCCCTGGGCTGCACGCCCGCCCTGCTGCTGGTGCTGCTGCGCGAGGGCACGGTGGAATACCGCACGCTGGCCTATCTGCAGGTGCCGGGCGGCTGGGTGCTGGCCATGCTGCTGATGCTGGCCGTCTTCATCGTGCTGCGCGACGGCCTCTGGGCGCTGGCCGCCGTGGCCCGGCGCGAGGACTGGAAGCAGCGCCTGCACGCGCCGCTGCTCACGGCCGGCGCCCTGGCCCTGGCGGGCCTGCTGTCGGCCTGGGGCGTGGCCAATGCGCTGCGCCCGCCCGAGGTGCACGAACGCACGCTGCGCCTGCCCGGCCTGCCCACCGGCCTGGAAGGCCTGCGCGTGGCCGTGCTGGCCGACATCCACGCCAGCCCCATCAACAACGCGCGCTATGTGCAGACCATCGTGGACCGCACGCTGGAGGCGCGGCCCGACCTCATCGTGCTGCCCGGCGACATGGTGGACGGCGACGTGGGCAGCGGCCGCGCCAACGTCGCGCCGCTGGCGCAGCTCAAGGCACGCTACGGCGTGTGGGCGGCGCCCGGCAACCATGAGTACTACAGCGGCTACGACGCCTGGATGGCCGAATTCCGCCGCCTGGGCCTGAACCTGCTGGAAAACCGCATGCAGCTGATCGATGTGCAGGGCGCGCGCCTGGCGCTGTCGGGCATCGGCGATCCGGCCTATGGCCGCCTGTCGCGCCAGAACACCGACCCGTCCGTGGCCGAAGGCGTGCCGCCCGACATCGACACCGTGGCCCGCCAGGCCAAAGAGGCCGGTGCGCAATACCACCTGCTGCTGGCCCACCAGCCCAAGACCGCCCGCGACAACGCTGCCCACGGCGTGGGCCTGCAGCTGTCGGGCCATACGCACGGCGGACTGATCCTGGGCATGGACCAATGGCTGGTGGCGCCCGCCAACGACGGCTTTGTGCGCGGCGAGTACGAGGTCGGCGCCATGAAGCTCTTCGTCAGCGCCGGCGCAGGCCTGTGGGCCGGCTTTGCCGTGCGCCTGGGCGTGCCGGCCAGCATCGACCTGCTGGTGCTGCGCGGCGCCTGATCCTGCCCCGGAGGGCAGCGTGGACGGCTACCGCGCGAACACCATGCACACCGGGCTGGCGCAGTGGGTGCTGACCAGCGGGCGCCAGACGTCATCCCGGGCATGGCAGACGATGCTGGCGCTGTCCTCGTTGAGCACATAGAGCAGGCGCCCGTCGGGCGAGGCCGTGAAAAAGCGCGGCGTGCGCCCGCCCGAGGCGAAGCCGCCACTGGCGTGCAGCAGCCCCGTCAAAGGATCGACATCGAAGACCGCAATGCCGTCAGCGCCGCGATTGGACACCAGCACCTGCCGGCCGTCGCGCAAGACCTCGATGCCCGCCGCCCGGCTGTTGCCCACAAAGCGCTCCGGCAGGGTGGACAGGATCTGCAAGCCCTGCAGCGCCCCGGTGGCCGCATCGAAGCGGCAGGTGAGCACGGTGTTGTCCAGTTCGTTGACCACATAGGCGCAGGCCAGCGCAGGATGGAAGGCGATATGCCGCGGGCCCGAGCCTTCGCGGCAGTCCAGCCAGGGCTGGGGCGCAGGCACCAGCCGCCCGTGCTCGAAGGCGAAGATGAAGATCCGGTCCTGCCCCTTGTCAGGCACCAGCACGAAGCGCCCGTCCGGCGAGAAGGGGTTGAAGTGCGGCTTGGCAAACGGCTGCTCCTTGCGATACGGCCCGGGTTGGCCCGGTAGCGCAAGCCGCTGCTGCACGGAGCCCAGGCGCCCGTCCGGTGCGATCGACATCACGGCCAGCGTACCGCCTGGCCCGCCATACCCCCGGTGGCCGTCGCTGGCAGCCGGCTCGCCCAGATGGTCGGAGACCACCAGCTGCCGTCCGCCCGGGGCGATGGCCAGGTGCACCGGGTTGCGCCCGCCGCAGTCCCGGGTCTGCAGCAACGCCAGGCGGCCCGTTGCGGTATCGCGTGCGAAGACGCTGACCTCATGGCCATCGCCATGCACGGTGTAGAGCCGGGTGGCGGCTGCATCCAGCGCCAGGAACGAGGGGTTGGCAAGCCCGTCCACGGTCTGCAGATGCTGCAGGCCGCCCGTGGCTTCGTCCACGCGATAGACGGTGATGCCCTCGCCACGTGCGTCGCGCTCGCGCGTGGTGCGCGAACCCACGTAGGCGTACAGGGGGCGCGACGCACAGGTGCTCATGCCGATGCGCCCGCCAGCGGTGCGACGGCCGCGCCCTGAATGCCATGGCGCTGCAGCGCCTCGGCCACAAAGCCGCAAGCCTTGGCCTCCTCCACAAAGGCCGCCAGCACGCGCAGGGCCTCATCGCCCCGCCCCTTGGGCAGGCCCATGGCCTGCTGGATCACCATGAAGCGGCCCGGCAGCAGGCGCAGGCCGGGCAGGCGTGCGGCATCGGCCTCCAATTGCTGCTTGACGCCGGCGGCCACGTCGGCCGTCGATTCCACAAAGGTCTGCACCACGGCGGGCGAGGACACGGCGCGCTCTATCTGCGCATGCTTGAGCTCTCGGCTCAGGTACAGGTCATAGGCGCTGCCCTTGCCGACCACCACGGTGTGCCCGGCCCGGTCCACCTGGGCGTTGTCGGTCAGCGGCGAATCCTGGCGCACCAGGTAGCTGCCCTCGATCAGCACATAGGGCGCGGTAAAGCCGATGCCCGCGCCACGCACGGGGTCCACGGCAAAGAAGCCGAAGTCGGCCTCCTCGCGCGTGACGGCATCCACCGACTTGGCGGCCGTATCGAAGACCACCAGGTCCAGCTCCAGCCCCAGCTGCTGCGCAAGGCGCCGGGCCAGGTCGATGGACACGCCTGCGGGCTGGCCATCGGCCTGCAGCCGCGCAAGGATGGGATTGCCGGTGTTGATGGATGCGCGGATGCGGCCAAGCGGCGCGAGGGTGGACAGCAGCTGGGAGGAAAGGTTCATGGATGGCTTTCGGGTTGGCAGACGGAAAGGGGCGGCAGTCTTCAAGACTTCATTGTCTGCGCACCAGCCATAACCAGGGTGCGCGGGTCTGCGGGTCCGCAGTAGGCGCGCATGGCGGGTTGGTGCCTGGTCCCTGTCTGCTGCGCAATCCATACGGAAACACCGGCTGAATTCCAGTGCAATACTTGCCGACCAAGCAGCATTTGACATGCGTATAAACTGTTGTGGTTCAATAAGAAATCATCGAATTACAATCAATCCATGTAGGAATCTATCGGGACGACAAATGAACTTGGGTAGCAAACTTCAGATATCGCTGAGCAAGCGTTCCGGCAACATCGTGCTCAGACGTGATTTGGCGAGGTTGGCAAGCGCATCCCACCTCAGTGAAGCTCTCCATGACCTGGTCACCGATGGTCGCCTGTTCCGCTTGAGCTCCGGTGTCTACGCCAAAGCAAGGCCGGATGCCAGCGGCGAGCCACAGTTGCCGGCCAGCAGCGACGTGCTGGTCAGGGAAGTTCTGGACAGGCTTGGCATCCGTTTTCGCAGCGTGGACCTGGTCAGCGAGGCAGGCTGTGACACCGTGCTGATCGATGCCGGCGGCCAACGACTCTCGCGCAGCTTTGATCTTGGTGACGTCACGGTGCGCTATGTCCATAGCCCGTTGGAGCCCGAGGAGCCCGACGAAGCCTTGTCCGGCGATGTGGACGCCTTGCCGACCGAAAGCGTACGCCAGTTTGTCGAGCGGCTGGCCCGCACGCACCACATCCAGCACCAGCGTACCGGACTGGACGACTATGCACAGGCAGTCACACGCGCTGCAGGAGATGAAGTGGAGCTCGACAGCACGGGCAAGCTGCTCGTGGCCTTGAAGAAAAAACATGTCATCAATGGCCGGCAGCTTGCCAGGCTGATGACCAATCACATGAGGGAGGTGCAGGATGTTCGATCCGTTCGGGGACTTCGAAAGCGCGGGCTACCTGCGCAACATTGAAGGACTGAAAGACGCCCGTGAGGTCAAGATCCAGGAACACCTCTTTTTCGAGGCCAACCTGGAAGAAGCACTTGCCTTTCTGGCAAGCATCCGGGGCCGGATTGGCTACCGCGATTTTTTGCGCGTTCACGCCATCCTGTTTTCCGACTTCTACCCCTGGGCCGGCCAGGACAGGCATGCGCTGGGCGTGGGCGGGCTCGTCGGCAGGGGTGCAGGCCTGCAATTCGAGGTGTCAGAGCTGTGCCAGCGCGCCGTCGAATGGGGCCTGGACATGGGCAACGATGCAGGCACCCTGCGCGACAAACCTGGTGCAGTCATGGGTGCGTTTGCCTGGGGCCACCCCTTTCTCGACGGCAATGGACGCAGCATGCTGCTGATCCACGCCGAGCTATGTCACCGCGCGGGCTTTGCCATCGACTGGCTGGCATCCAACAAGGATGCTTATCTGCAGGCACTGACCCAGGAGATCCAGAACCCGCAAGGCAGACACCTCGATGCCTATCTGCGCCCCTTGATCACCTCTGCCAACACGCAGGCCACCTTGCTTGATCATCTGCTGGCGTTGCCAGGGCTGAAGGGTCCGGGCGATGACGTGCATCGCCCGAACATGAACGTGGCATACCGGGCCGACGACCAGAAAGCAGCCCAGTCCTATCTGGAGATGAAGCGGGCACGCGGCGAACACGCCGCTTGACAGCGGTACAGCCCCCTACCCCTCATTGACCAGCAACGACAGCGCATGCGCCTCGGTAGGCAAAGGCACGTCCCAGCGCTGCAGCAGGCTGAGCAGGGCCGCGTTGGTCAGCGTGGTGTCGCGCGCGCGGTTGCGGGCCAGCAGGGTTGGGCGGCTGGCTTCCAGGTGCACGAGCTCCACGCGGGCGCCGTAGGCCAGGCACAGGTCCACGGTCTTGCCGCGCATCTGGCGCGACAGGTGGGTGGCGTTCCAGACAAAGGGCCGGCCCGCGCGCAGCAGGGCCTTGGCCTTGTCCACGGCGTGGTGGGCGGCCGCGCCCTCGTTCTGGCCGTGGCGCAGGCCCAGCTCCGTACGCGCATCGTCGAAGGAGACCACGGGCAGGTCGCCATGGTGGGCGGCCACCCAGGTGTTCTTGCCGCTGGCCGGCAGGCCGCACATGACGATGGCGCGGGAGCCGGCCTGCTCGTGCAGCGCATAGTCGGGATGCAGCTGCGCGCCCCGGAAGTAGCGCACCGCCGTCTCGGCCGAGGCAAAGCGGCGTGGCGTGCGCAGGCAGCCCTCCTCCAGCGCGAACTCGCGCACCAGTTCTATGTTGACGAGCACGGACGCAATGTCCGGGCAGATGCGCCCGCGCATGTCGGCCCGCGCCAGCAGGGTGAGCAGGTGCAGGTCCACCTGCCAGGACAGCTCGCGCACGATGAACTCGGGCGAGAGGCCGCGGCGCGAATCGGCAAAGGCGAAGAACGGCACCTGGTGCACGGCGATCAGCCGGCAGATGGCCTCGCGCTGGTCCACGGGCGCGCCGGCTTCCCAGAGCATGAGCCGCGCATCCAGCGCACCCCGGCGCGAGTGGCCAGGCTGGCCGATGCGGCCGTCCTCGCCCACCACGGTGGTCGAGCACTTGGCCACGTCGTGCAGCAGCGCGGCCAGGAAGACCGTCTCGCGCTCGGTGGCGGTGAGCGCCGCATGGCCGGGGTCGGCCAGCAGTTCGCGCACCACCATCTGCGTGTGCGTCCAGACATCGCCTTCGGCGTGATAGACGGGGTCCTGCGGCGTGGTTTTGGCCTGCTCCAGCTGGGGGAAGGCGGCCAGGCAGGCCACGAAGTCGGGGTCGGCGCCGGGCTGCGGCACCAGGGACTGGATCTGTTTCCAGTTCGTCATGGAAATCTCCTTGCGATGGGTCTGCGCTGCAGGCCTCACCAGCTTTTTGAAATATCGGCCGCAAAGATGTCTGCGCCCTCGCGCAGCCCGTTGGGGACGATGGGCCGCTCGCTGTGGTGCGAGCCCGAGTCGAGGATGACCTGCACGAAGTCCGGCCGCACGAACTTGTAGCGCGCTACGGTCTGGCCGCCCTCCTCCACCTTGAGGTACAGGCCCTCGGCCAGTTCGGAGCCGTCGGTCTGCCGCCAGCACAGCGGCAGGTCCAGCTTCTGGCGGGCCACCACCTGCTCGAAGGCCTGGCGCCAGCGCGCGCTGCGGCCCAGCGAGGGAGCCAGCAGCGCCAGCAGGTCCTGCATGCGCCGGGGCGCCGCCCCGCTGTAGAGCACGGGCACCGAGACCACGGGCACGCCGGCCAGCAGGGCATGGCGGCGCGGTGTGTCCAGGAAGCACTGCGCCGAGCGGTCCCAGATGTCGAACTCGCAGAACCAGTGCGGCAGCGCGTCGTAGAACAGCGAGTGCTTGGCGTACATCCACTCGCCAAACACCTGGTAGCGGTCGTCCAGCAGGGACAGCAGCGCGCCCTCATGGGCCTGGGCCCATTGCTTGAAGAGGTTGAACTGGCGCTCGCGCCCGCCGGGCCGCTCGCTGTCCAGGTAGTGGCCGCGCGACTGCAGCAGCAGCTGGCCGTCGCCGGCAAAGCTCAGCGCGGCGTTGGCGCCGTCGAGTTTTTCCTCGACGACGATGTGCCGGCCGGCCAGCCGCTCATAGGGCACGGCGTCGTCCTGGTCACCGGACTGCAGGCGCGAGCCGCGCAGGTGCGGCGTGCGGGGGTACTTGAGGATCTCGACGCTCGAAAGAAAGTGAGCGCCTTGGGCAATGGATGGGGTCATGTCGTGCTTTCCGAAAACGATGCAGCACCCCACGGCGCCATGCCATGGGGCGGGAAAAGCCGACGACGACGCCAGGCGCCGCAATGCAGGGGATGCAGCGACAGCGCGGCCTGGCCCGTGGTGGCCGGGCCGGCAGGCTGTCGAAGGGGAAGATGGCAGGACTGTCGGCACCGTCCGCAAACCGGACGGTCAGCCGCAAGCCCTCAAAAGGCCACGCACCGCAGCGCACACGCAAAAGACATCCGGGGCAATGCCAGGATCAGCGTGTGACGAAGTCGTTCAGCAGGAAGCTGTGCGGCGGGGCATGGTGCACCTCGAAAGGGTGAGGGTGGATGGGAGGGGTGCGAGTCTATCGCCCGTTGCCCCGCAGGCACAAGCGGCTGCGCGCCATGCCGGGCCGATTGTTGGCTGCTAGCCACGCACGGCGGACTTGAAGGCGGCGCCCAGCGCATCCAGCGCCGCGCGCGGCCGGCCTTCGCGCACGCGGGTGTGCAGCAGCACGGGCAGGCGCGGCAGCGTGGGCAGGCCCAGGCGCGGGCCCACGTCCACGGCGCCCAGGGCCAGCATGCGCGGCGCCAGCGCGGCCACGCCCAGCCCCGCCATGACGGCGGCCGAGACAGCGGCCACGCCGCCGCCCACGAACACCTCGGTCCACGGCATGCGCGCCGAATCCAGCAGTTGTCCGGCCATGGCGCGCACGCCGCAGGGTTCGGCCAGCGTGGCCAGCGGCAGGGGCTCGCCCGCGCGGTGCTGCCAGCCGGGCGCGGCAAACCAGCCGAAGGGCTCCTCGGCCAGCAGCTCGCCGTCATCGCGCCCGGCATGCGTGCGAACGATCACCGTGTCGTACTCGCGCCGGTCAAACCCCTGCAGCAGCGGGCCGGACGATGCGATGCGGATGTCGATCAGCAGCTGCGGGTCCTGCGCATTCATGCGGGCGATCAGTGCCGGCAGCTCAGGCCCGGCCACGTGGTCGCTGATGCCGATGGTCAGCCGCTGGCGCGTGCTGACGGCCAGCGCCAGTGCGCGCTCATGGGCCTGCAGCAGTTCGCGCGCATGGGGCAGGAAGTCGGCGCCCAGCGCCGACAGCTGCACGTGGCGCGGCGTGCGCTCGACCAGCCTGCAGCCCAGCCTCAGCTCCAGCCGCTTGAGCTTGAGGCTGACGGCGGCCTGCGTGGTCTGCATGGCTTCGGCCGCGCGCGTGAAGCTGCCCAGCTCCGCGATGTGCACGAAGCTCTGCACGGCATCCAGGTCAAGGGGTCGTTGAATCATTGCAATTCATTATTACTGATATCAGCAATCATGGCTTTTCAAAATAGCTGGCACGGCCTACCTTCGAGGCTCCCACAACGCAACTCAACTCAACTCAACTCAACGCAAAGGAGCCACACCATGCCCATGACCCGGATCAACATGCGCGCCGGCAAGTCCCCGGCCTACCGCCAGGCCATCTGCGACAGCCTCTACCGCGCCATGCGCGAGACCTTCAACGTGCCGGAGGACGACCAGTTCATGACCATCACCGAGCATGACGGCGACAACTTCCGCTACGGCGCCTCCTACCTGGGCGTGGCGCGCAGCGACGATCTGGTGCTGGTGCAGCTGACGGTCAGCAACACCCGCAGCCTGGAGCAGAAAAAGGCGCTTTTCCGCCGCATCGCCGAGCTGCTGGTCGAAAGCCCCGGCCTGCGGCCCGAGGACGTGTTCGTCAACCTGGTCGAGGTGGACAAGGAGAACTGGTCCATGGGCCACGGGCTCGCGCAATACGCAACTTAAGACACGCGGATCGGCGCAATACCCACAGCGCCGCGCTCAGGCCGGCACCGCCAGCGCCGCCACGAATTGCTGGCCCACGGCGGTGATGATCTCGGCGCGCGCCGCCGTGCGCAGCTGCACCAGGGCGATCTGCCGGCTCTCGGCGGTCTGGGCAATGGGCAGCACGCGCAGGCGTGGGTCGCCCTCCCAGCCATGCCGCGCCAGATTGGGCAGCATGGCCACGCCCATGCCGTCGCGCACCAGCTCCACGATGGTCTCGATGGAGTTGAGCTCCAGGAACTCCTGGGGCTTGGCCCGCAGGCGGCGCAGCGTGCGCTCCACCAGCTCGCCCGTGTGCTCGGTGCGGTCGAAGCGGATGAAGGGATAGCGCTCCACCATGTCGGCTGGCGCCGCGGACCGGGCGGCGCGCGGCGCCAGCAGCACCATGGGCTCGGCATACAGCGGTGTCCAGACCAGCGAGGGGCGCTTGATGGCCGGGTTGTAGACCACCACGGCCGCATCCAGCTCATGGTTCTCCACCTGGGCGATCAGCCGGTTGGACTTGCCCGAGACCACATGCAGGTCCACCGCCGGATGGTGGCGCTTGAGCTCCAGCGTGGCGCGCACCAGCTGGCTCAGCGCCGAGACGATGGAGCCGAACTGCACGGTGCCGGCCAGCGGTGCGTCGGCCCGCGTGCCGTGCTTGGCCTGCTCGTACAGCGCCACCAGCTGGGTGGCAATGGGCACCAGCGCCCGGCCCTGCTCGTTGAGCGTGACCAGCTTGCCCTGGCGCGCGAACAGCTTGCGCTTGAGGTCGTTTTCCAGCGTGCGCATCTGCAGCCCCACGGCCACCTGGGTCAGCGCCACGCGTTGGCCTGCCGCGGTGAAGGAGCCCTCGGCCGCCACGGCCAGAAAAGTGCGAAGAATGCGCAGGCTTGGCATAAAAGTTTTACTTTCAAGATTCGTAAGAAATTCCAGCTTTCACCAAACAGTTTCTATCATCAAAATCGCTGGCAACCGATAGCCGATCGTCCTGATCGCACCCTCCCACTTCCCGGATTTCTGGAGATCTCCATGCCTGCACCCGTGTCCCGCCGCCTGCTTGTCTGCTGCGCCGCCCTGTTGACCTGCGCCACGCCCGGCTGGGCCGCGCCCGCCGCCGATGCCTGGCCCTCGCAGCCGCTGAAGATCATGGTGGGCTTTGCCGCCGGCGGCGCCAACGACATCGTGGCCCGCATCCTGGCCAAGGAGCTGCAGCAGCGCCTGGGCCAAAGCGTGGTGGTGGAAAACCGCGGCGGCGCGGGCGGCCTGATCGCCAGCGAAGTGGTGGCCAAGGCGCCCAAGAACGGCTACACGCTGCTGCTGGGCTCCATCGGCAGCAACACCGTGGCGCCCGTACTGGCCAAGAAGCTGTCGTTCGACCCGCGCAAGGACCTGGAGCCCATCACCCTGGTGGCCGAGTCCGGCAACGCGCTGCTGGTGAACGCCGCCCTGCCCTACAAGACGGTGCAGGAAATGATCGAGGCCGCGCGCAAGGCGCCAGGCAGCATCAACTACGCATCGTCGGGCAACGGCTCCACGCTGCACCTGGCCGGCGCGCTGTTCGCGCAGCAGGCCGGCGTGAACCTGGTGCACGTGCCCTACCGCGGCAACGGCCCGGCCATCACCGATGTGCTGGGCGGCCAGGTGCAGGCCATTTTCTCGGGCATTCCGCCCGCCATCACCTCGGCCAAGACCGGCCAGACCCGCATCCTGGCCGTGACCACGAAGCAGCGCGTCAAGAACCTGCCCAACGTGCCCACCGTCGCCGAGGCCGGCCTGCCAGGCTATGCCTTCACGTCCTGGTACGGCCTGTTCACCACGGGCGGCACGGACCCGGCCATCGTCGAGCGGCTGGCCCAGGAAGTGCGCAAGATCATGGAGCGCCCCGAAGTGCAGGCCCAGTTCGAGGCCCAGGGCCTGGACCCCGAGACCAGCGACCCCAAGTCCTTCAAGCAGCAGATCGACCGCGAGCTGACGCGCTGGAGCCGTGACGTGAAGACCATGGGCATTACCGCCGACTGAGGCAGGTTCTTTCATGCACGCCTCTTCCTCTCCCTTCACTCCCGGCAATCCCTACGACTCCAGGCGGGTGCCCGTGTTCGCGCGCAATGCCGTGTCCACCTCCCACCCGCTGGCGGCGCAGGCCGGCCTGCGCATGCTGTGGGCAGGCGGCAACGCGGTGGACGCGGCCATTGCGGCGGCGGCGGCCATGACCATCGTCGAGCCGGTGAGCAACGGCCTGGGCTCGGACGCCTTCTGCATCCTCTGGGATGGCAAGGAACTGCACGGGCTCAACGCCAGCGGCCGCGCACCGCAGGGCTGGGCGCCCGAGTACTTCCACCAGCGCTATGGCCGCCAGGACAAGCCGCCGCGCCGGGGCGTGGACTCCATCACCGTGCCGGGCGCCGTCAGCGCCTGGGTGGCCCTGCACGAGCGCTTCGGCAAGCTGCCCTTTGACGCGCTGATGGAGCCGGCCGCCGAGATCGCCGAGCGCGGCTACCTGGTTCCGCCCGTGGTCCAGCAGAAATGGGCCGCAGGCGCGCCCGAGCTGCAATCGCAGCCGGGGTTCAGGGAAAGCTTCCTGCCCCGGGGCCGCGCGCCGGAAGTGGGCGAGCTGTTCCGCTTTCCCGCCGCAGCGCGCGCCCTGCGCGCCATCGGTGCCACGCGCGGCAAGGCCTTTTATGAAGGCGAGATTGCCCGGGCCGTGACCTCGTTCGTGCAGCAGCACGGCGGCTGCCTGGGCATGGCCGACATGGCCGCGCACGAGGTGCAATGGGTGCAGCCGCTGGCCAAGGACTACCGCGGCCACACGCTGCACGAGATCCCGCCGGGCGGGCAAGGCATTGCCGCGCAGATCGCGCTGGGCATTCTGTCCAACTTCGACCTGGCCAGCCTGCCCGTGGATGGCGTGGCCTCCCAGCATCTGCAGATCGAGGCCATGAAGCTGGCCTTTGCCGACATCTACCGCTACGTGGCCGACGCGGACATGGAGGTGACGCCCGCACAGATGCTCGACGACGCCTACCTGGCCTCGCGCGCCAGGCTCATCGATCCGCGCCGTGCGCAGGACTTCAAGGCCGGCAACCCCGTGAGCGGCGGCACCATCTACCTGACGGCAGCCGACGAGAACGGCATGATGGTCAGCTTCATCCAGAGCAACTTCTCGGGCTTTGGCTCGGGCGTGGTGGAGCCGACCTTCGGCATCAGCCTGCAAAACCGCGGCCACGGCTTCGGCACCGACCCCCAGCACCCCAACCGCGCCAATCTGGTGGGCCCGGGCAAGCGCCCCTTCCACACCATCATTCCGGCCTTCCTGACCCGCGACGGCCAGCCCGTGATGAGCTTCGGTGTCATGGGCGGCAACATGCAGCCCCAGGGCCACATGCAGACTGTGGTGCGCATGCTGGACTACCGCCAGTCGCCCCAGGCGGCCTGCGATGCGCCGCGCTGGCGCGTCAACGAAGGCCTGGCCATCAACGTGGAAGGCGGCATGGACCCGGCCACCATTGCCGGCCTGCAGGCGCTGGGCCACCAGGTGGAGGTCATCCACGACCCCTACCAGGACTTCGGTGCCGGCCAGTTCATCTGGCGCATGGGCGATCCCGCCGTAGAGGGCTATCAGATCGCCAGCGACCCGCGCCGCGACGGGCTGGCGGCCGGGTACTAGAAGTGCGCGCGGCGGCTACTCCGCGCGCAGACGCCCCTGCCGGGTCAGCCGCGCCGCCAGCGCGGCTTCTTCGCTGACCAGGCGCTGCAGCACGGCCGCGCTGGCCGGGAAGGGCTCGCTGCCCAGCTCGCGGATCAGGCGGCTGAACTCCGGGTCGGCCACAGACTGGGAGATCCAGCCATACAGGCTGTCCACGCTGGCCGTGGGCGCACCCTTGGGCGCGAACACGCCCACGAAGGTGGTGGCATCGAACACCGGCAGGCCCAGCTGGGCCAGGTCGGGCACATCGGCCAGCCCGCCCCCGGCGCGCGGCCCCAGCACGAACAGCGCGCGCAGGGCGCCGCTCTTGATATGCGGCGTGGAGCTGGTGATCTGGTCCACCACGGCGTCGATCTGCCCGCCGATCAAATCGACCAGGGCCGGCCCCGATCCCTTGTAGGGCACGGGATTGACGCGCACCTTCACGGCATCTTCCAGCTGCAGCACGGCCAGGTGATTGGGCGAGCCCGGGCCGGCATGGCCCACGGTCACGCTGCCATCCTTGGCCTTCATCGCCTTGATGAAATCGGCAGCGGTCTTGAAGCGCGCGTCGTTGGCGCGCACCACCACGACCACGGGCGTGCGGCTGACCACGGCAATGGGCGCAAAGCTGTCGGCGCGGTAGGGCAGCTTGATCATCTCGGGCAAGGTGCCCAACTGGCCCGGCGTGGCCACCAGCAGCGTATGCCCGTCCGGCTCGGCGCGCGCCACCCAGCCCGAACCCACGGCACCACCGCCCCCCGCACGGTTGTCCACGATCACGGACTGCCCCGCATGCCGGGCCAGCGGAATGCCCAGCGTGCGGGCCACGATGTCCACGTTGCCGCCCGGCGCAAAGGGCACGACCAGCGTGAGCGGCTTGGCGGGAAATGCGCGCGCCTGCACTGCCGATGCAGCCGATGCCGCAGCCAGCGCCGCGAAAGATACCGCCGTGCGGATAAAGCCTCTGCGGCCCGATGTGATTCGATTCATTTTCTCTGTCTCCTGCTATTTGAAAATCAATGACCCCAATACAGGCGCGCGGGGTTATCGACCAATACCGTGTGCCTGTATTCCTCTGGAACCCAATCCACCAATGCCTGCGCCAATTCGCCAGCGGAATTCGAACGGGCCTTTATTCCGGGATGCGGCCAGTCCGACCCCCATACGATCCGGTGCGGATTGGCCTGCACCAGGGCATGTGCAATGGGAACCACGGCCGGGTCCACGGCCGATGCCGTTGCCGATATCCGGTAGGCGCCCGAGAACTTCACCCAGGCCCGGCCTTCCTTCATCAGCGCCTGCAGGTTGCGGCTGCCCGGCCCATCGGCGCCCAGCTGGCGCGACGGGTGGCCGAAGTGATCCACCACCACGGCCACGCCCATGTCGGCCACGCGCTGCGCCAGGCCAGGGTCTTCATCCACGTTCACCAGCAATTGCACATGCCAGCCCAGGCCCCGGATGCGGTCGGCCACGGCCCGCAGGCTGGAGACGGAAACTCCGCCCGAAAACAGCGCATTGCACCGCGCGCCGCGCACGCCCAGGGCGTGCAGCGCTTCGATCTCTGTATCCGGCGTGTCCTCGTAGATCACGGCCACGCCCCGCATGCGGCCTGCTTCGGCATGGCGCAGCGTCTGCTTGAGCAGGCCGTGATCGCGGCCATACACGCTGGGCTGGACCAGAACGCAGCGGTCCACGCCCAATGGGCGAAAGGCTTTCCAATAACCGTCCATGGACGCGACGGCCGGTGTATAGGCGCGTTCCGCAATCAACGGAAAATCATCGGAACGACCAAATACATGGAAATGGGTATCGCAGGAATTTTCCGGAAACAGATATTGTTCCGCTGGATTTTCGACTGCGTCGGAATCACCGGCACAACGGTTGAAACTGGGTGAATTCATGGGCGTTCATTTCAAAGCTGATGCATTGTCGTGACGCACGTAAAATTCAGTCAAGCTCATCTTTGTCATCATCAAAATGAACAGCATTCAACATGCAGACGGCGCGCCCCGGGCTCCGATCAACCTGCGCAGCATTGACCTCAACCTGCTGGTGATCTTCGAGGCCCTGGTGGAGGAACGCAGCGTGGGCAAGGCCGCCGCGCGGCTGGGCATCACCTCCTCGGCCGTCAGCCACGCGCTGCGCCGGCTGCGCACCCAGTTCAACGACCCGCTGCTGCTGCGCACGGCCGAAGGCATGTCGCCCACGCCCGAGGCCGTGCGCCTGGCGCGCAGCTTCCGCAAGGCCTTCAGCGAGATCGAAAGCGCCATCGAGGTCAGCAAGGGCTTCGATCCGGCCACGGCGCGGCGCAATTTCCACCTGCGCCTGTCCGACTACGTGGGCGTGCTGCTGCTCCCGCAGCTGTGCATCCATCTGCGTGCGGTGGCGCCGGGCATCAGCCTGTCGGTGCAGTCCTTCGACGGCCGCCAGCCCTCGGACCGCGTCGAGTACGAAGGCGTGGAGATACGGTTGTCCGTCTCGCGCGGTCGCTCGGTGCTGTCGGCCTCCCGGCGCCTGCTGGACGACCAGTGGATGGTGCTGATGCGCAAGGACCATCCGGCCGCCGCCTCCCCGCTCACGCTGGAGAAATACCTGGAGCAGGGCCACCTGAAGGTCACGGGCGTGGGCAGCAGCATCGTGGACGAACTCCTGGCCGAGCGCGGGCTGGCGCGGCGCGTGATGTTCCAGGTGCCCACCTGGCTGGGCATGGTGCCCGTCATCGAATCCACCGACCTGGTGGCCGCCATGCCCGCGCACTGGATGCACAGCGTGCTGTCCGGCTCCAACTGCGTGGCGCGCCCCATGCCCCTGCCCGAGCTGGCCCTGTCCATCGACGCCGTCTGGCATCCGCGCAACGACCATGACGCGGGGCACAAATGGTTCAGGGATCTGATCCACCAGATCTTCCAGGAGGCGTACAGCAAATCCCTGCTCCAGCAGCGCCTGGACAGGGCTGGCACGCGGAGCAACGCTTAACCCAGCCCTCATGCTTTTCGGTGAAGATGCGGTCTTTCCGCCGCACAAGCCATGACACCAGAACAACACACTCCAGCGCTGCAGCGCCGCAACCTCGGCCTGCTCGTGGCCGCGCAATCGCTGGGGGGCGCGTCGCCGCCCATCATCATTTCGCTGGGCGGCCTGGTCGGCCAGCAGCTGTCCACCAATCCCACGGCCACCACGCTGCCGGTCAGCATCTACCAGCTGGGCCTGGCGCTGTCCACGCTGCCCGCGGCCTGGCTGATGCAGCGCATGGGGCGGCGCACGGCCTATGTGCTGGGAGCCATCCTGGGCGTGGTCTCGGGCGTGATCGCGGCCCAGGGCATTGCACACTCCGATTTCGTGACCTTCTGCATCGGCACGGCGCTGGCGGGCTTTTACGCGGCCTGCGTGCAGAGCTACCGCTTCGCGGCCACCGACGCCATGACCGACCCCGCCGAGCAGGCGCGCGCCATCTCGCGCGTGATGATCGGCGGGCTGATCGCGGCCATCATCGGCCCGCAGGTGGTGATCTGGACGCGCGACGCCCTGCCCATGACACCGTTCGCAGGCAGCTTCTACAGCCAGGCCGTGCTCGCCCTGCTGGCCTTGCCGCTGCTGCTGGGCCTGAAGCTGCCGCCGCCCCAGGCCCGTGCCGTGGCGGGCGAGGCCCGGCCGCTGGCCGAGATTGCGCGCACGCCGCAGTTCATCGTGGCGGCTTCCGCCGGCGTGGTCAGCTACGGCCTAATGGCCTTTCTGATGACGGCCGCGCCCATGGCCATGGTGGGCTGCGGCCACACGGTGGGCGAGGCGGCGCTGGGCATCCAGTGGCATGTGCTGGCTATGTTCGCGCCCAGCTTCTTCACGGGCCGGCTGATCGCGCGCTTCGGCAAGCGCCGCATCACGGCGCTGGGGCTGGTGATGATCGCCGCCTCGGCCCTGATGGCGTTGATGGGGCTGGAGCTGCTGCACTTCTGGGGCTCCCTGGTGCTGCTGGGCGTGGGCTGGAACTTCGGCTTCATCGGCGCCACGGCCATGGTGACCGAGTGCTACCGCCCTGCCGAGCGCGCCAAGGTGCAGGCCCTCAATGACTTCCTGGTCTTCGGCACCGTGGCCGTGGCCTCGTTCGGCTCGGGCCAGCTGCTGCACACGGCCGGCTGGGACGGCATCAACACCTGGCTGCTGCCCATCGTGGGCGTGGTGCTGCTGATGCTGGCCGTGCAGGGACGGGGTCGCGGCGCGGGCGCGCCGGCCTGAAGTGTGAAGCGCATGTCGGAACGGACGCCATGCCAAGCCATCGGAAATCGTGGTCCAGACCTCTTGTGGAGAGAATCCATGCGTGAAGCCATTGCGCTGTTGTGCGGCCTGGCATTGGCAGTTCCAGCCATGGCGCAGATCTATCAATGCAGGGATCCATCCGGAGAAATGAATTTCTCCGACCGTCCATGCAACAGCGCGCAAGTCGGCGGCATGATCGAGCGCCGAAAGACGGATGCGGAGATTCTCCAGGAGCGCGCCGAGGCCGCGCGGGCCAACGAGCGCAAATACCGCCAGCAGGCCGTCGACGCACAGCGGCGCCAGATCGATAGCCAGCAGCGCATGATCGACCAGCAGGCGCAGCAGCCCACGCCTGCATCAGCCTCCCCGGGCTGCAGCCAGGCTCGCAAGGAGCTGGAATTCGTCTCCAGCATACGCAGTCTCTCCGAAGGCGAAAAGCGCATGCGCATGAATGCGCAGATCTCCAACGTGAACGCATCCTGCGGCACGAATATGCCCTTGCTCCAGGAGCCACCCAAGATTGTCCTGACCCCTCCCGCCGGCACCCGCACCGTAAAGCTCGACCGGTGCAAGGCAGACAGCTGCTTCGACATCAAAGGCAACCTCTATCGCCGGTATCGCGACACCTTGACCGCCTACAACGGGCTGATCTGCCTGCTGGAAGGCGACACGATTCGCTGCGACTGAGCAGCGCCGTCCAACCCATGATGGGCCCGCCAAGGAGGGCCTGTGCTGAACGCAGCACCAGGCTACTTGCGGCCACCCTCGGGCAGGTCCACGCGGCGGCTGCCCAGCCAGAGCACGGCCACCCAGCCCAGCAGCGCCAGGGCCAGCAGCACGGACAGATGCCATAGCGCCGCCTCCAGCGGCGCGCCTGCCTGGTTCAGGCGCAGCGAGGCCTGGATGGCCGCCGTGCTGGGCGACAGCCAGCGCAGCGCCTGCAGCAGTTGCGGCAGGGCCTCGGCCGGCCAGCTGAAGCCGCCGACGAAGGCCAGCGGGATGGAGGTGAACAGCACCACCTGCATGGCACGCTCGCGGTTGGCCAGCCACCAGCCCAGCAGCGCCGCCGCCCCCGCCACGGCCGGGACGAAGACGGCCAGCAGCGCCAGCGCGCCCCAGGGATTGCCGCCGCGCGGATAGTCGTGCCAGACGAAGATCCAACCGAAGTAGTACAGACCCGAGAGCCAGCCCAGCGTGCACAGCGCCAGCAGCCGCGCCAGCCAGGTGCGTGCCGGCGCCCTGTCCAATCCCTGCTCGCGCCAGGTTCCCACCAGCAGCGCGCCGCCCATGAGCAGCGTCTGCTGCAGGATGATGATGGCCACGGCAGCGACGACGAAGCTGCCGTAGCCTTCCGTCGGATTGAACAGGGCCTGCATCTGCAGGTTGACGGGCGAGCGGCTGGCCTGGGCCTGCAGTGCGCTCTGTCCGCCGGCCGTCAGGCGCCGCAGTTCCACCCCGGCCGAGACCGTGCCGAAGGCCTCGGCAAAGCCGTACTGCACCTGCTTGGCGGCCAGCGGGTAGGCACCGTTGGCATAGACGGGGACCACGGCCTCTTCGCTGCGCACCACGCGGCGCTTGAGGTCGCGCGGCAGCAGCGCGTAGCCCATGACGCGGCCATCCAGCAGGGCCTGCTGCGCCTGGGCCTCGTCGCCCGTGACCAGGGTCACCTCGATGCGCGGGCTGGCCTGGGCAAAGCGCAGCATCTGGCGCGCCAGGCCGCTGTCGTCGTGCTGCACCACGGCCACGGGCACGCGCTGCACGACCTCCTGCCCATAGAACCAGGGATAGAAGAAGCCGTAGAGCACGGGCGCGCCCACCAGCAGCATGAGCACGCCCACGTCGCCGAACACGGCACGCAGGGCGCTGATGAAGTCTTGCGCAAAGCCCCTGGCCATCTCAACGCCCTCCCCATTTGTCGGGGCGGGAAAGGCCGCGCGCCAGGCCTGCCGTGGCCAGCAGCAGCAACACCAGCGCGGCCAGCAATAGCCCGGCCACCACGGGCAGGCTCTGCACGATGGGCGCGCCCATCTGCAATTGCTCTATCTGCAGCCGCGCATAGTGGGTATAGGGCATGGACAGGGCCCAGGCACGTGCCGAATCGGGCATGGCCAGCAGCGGAAAACCCACGCCGCTGAACGCAAAGGCCGGCGCCGACAGCAGGCCCGCGCCCGACAACGCCGTGCGCAGCGACAGCGTGAGCGCCGCCAGCAGCGCCCCCGCCGCCAGGCTCACGGCGATCAGCAGCAGCAGGGCCAGCGCCACCCAGGCCAGGCTGGCAGCGCCCTGCCCCGGATGCCAGCCCCGTCCGGCCGTGAGCCACAGCATGGCCAGCGTACCGCCCAGGCCCAGGCTGGCCCAGGACAGCGCCAGCTTGCCCGCCAAGGCGCCCGCAATGGCGCTCCAGCCGGGCTTTCCCGGGCCCGCAGCCTCGGCCATCCACTGGCCCAGCGTGCGGTCGCGCAGCTCGCGCCCCACGGACCAGGCGCCGGCCGTCATGCCCAGGATGTGCAGCAGCGCGGGAATCAGCGCCGCCGCCAGGAACTGCTCGTAGTTGGTGGAGATGTTGAACAGCGACACCAGGTTGGTGCGTATGGGCTCCATGCGCACGCGCAGCGCCTGGGCCGGGTCGCCGCGCTTGGCACGGGCCTGCATTTCCACGCCGGCCGACAGCGTTCCCACCACCTGGCGCAGGTCGCGCTGGATCAGGCTGGAATGCGTGGCCAGCTGGGCGTTGTGCATGAGCACCACGTCGGCCCCCTGGCCCCGCTTGATGTCGCGCGCAAAGCCGGGCGGGATCTGCACCACGGCGTAGGCATTCATGGACTGCAGCGCCCATTGCGCCTCCGAGGCATTGAGCGCCTGCGACTGCACGGCCAGGCCCGGCGTGGCGTCCAGCATGCGCACCAGCTGGCGCGACAGGGCGCTGTGGTCCTGGTCCCAGACGGCGACAGGCAGGCGCTGGACCAGCCCTGCCGAGAAGATCCAGACCATGAGCAGCAGCGCCAGCAGCGGCACCCAGCTGACCATGGCCAGGTCCCAGGGCCGCCCGCGCAGCAGCCGCCATTCGCGCCGCAGGCTGGCGGCAAAGGCCGTGGGCGGGTTCGCGCTCACTGCCGCCGGCCGCTCAACGGCCGCCTTCCACGACCACGCTCATGCCGGGCCGCGCGCCTGCAATGGGCTGCTGCGGCCGCGCGCGGACCTCGAAGGTGCGCGCATCGAAGCCCTGGCCGGCGCGCGTGGCGCGCCAGGTGGCGAAGTCGGGCAGCACACCCAGGTAGTAGACCTCGAAGCCGGCCTCGCGGTTGTCCAGGCCCGGCAGGCGGCCGGTGAAGCGGCTGCCCTGGGCAAAGCGTGCAAGCTGGTCCTCGCGCACATTGAGCACCACCCACTGGTCGGCCAGGTCCACCACGGTGACCACGGCCACGCCCTGCGGGGACAGCTCGCCCTGGCGGGCCAGCACCTGGACCACCTCGCCGCCCACGGGGCTGCGCAGCTCGGTCTCGGCACGCGCGGCCTCCACCTCGGCGACCACGCCCTGCACCTGGCGTGCCTGGGCCTGGGCAGCGCTGCGATCCTCCTGGCGCGCGCCCGAAGCCGCCATTTCATACTGCGCACGCGCAGCCAGCGCCTGGTCGCGCGAGGCGCGCCAGTTGGCATCGGCTTCATCGCGCTTCTGGGCCGCAACCAGTCCCTGGTCGAACAGGCTTTGCACGCGGCGCAGCGAGGTCTGGGCCAGGTCGGCGGCCGTCTGGGCGCGCTGCCAGTTCAGGCGTGCCATCTGCACTTCCTGCGGGCGGGCGCCGGCCTGCGCCTTGTCGGCCTGGGCCTGGGCGGCATCGCGCGCGGCCTCGGCCTGGGCCAGCTTGGCGCGCACCTCGGGGCTGTCCATCTCCACCAGCAGATCGCCAGGCTGGATCTTCTGGCCTTCGGTGACGCGCACCTTGGCGATGCGCGCCGTGACCTTGGGCGCGATGTCGGTCTCGCGTGCCTCCATCTGGCCCTGGAAATACAGGGGGGCGGGCTGCGCCGCACGCCAAAAGCCCCAGGCCACGAGCAGCAGCACGGCCAGCACGATGGCCAGGGCCAGCCAGGGGCGCCTGCGCCCCGGCGGCACGGGCGCGGGGCCGGGTGCTTCGGGGGCGCTGCGGGGATGGTCGGGCGTGGCTGTGCTCATGGTGCGTCGGGTGGGATCTGTATGTCGGCCTGGGCCATGAATCGGTCGAATTCCTCGCTCTGGCCCGTGCTCTCCAGCAGTGCGGCCAGGGCCTGCACATACTGGTTGGCCAGTTCGGCACGCTGGGTCTGGACCTTGGCGAGATTGAGGCTGGCATCGATCAGGTCCAGCGTGGTGCTGGTGCCTTCCCGCAGGCCGGCCTCGCGCAGCCGCAGCAGCTCGCGCGCAAGATCCTCCTGGGCCTGCTGGGCCTGGTACTGGCGGCGTGCCTGCTCCACGCCCAGCCAGTTCTTTTCGACCAGCAGCGCGATGTCGCTGAGCGCCTGGGCTTCGGTCAGCTCGGCCTGCTCGATCTTGCGCTGCGAGGAGGCGGCCAGCGCATCGCGGTCGATGCTGTCCCACAGCGTCCAGCGCACGGCCACGCCAGCCACCCAGTTGGGCTTGCCGCTGGTATTGACCTCGCGCGAACCGAAGGCCAGCAGCTGCGGCCGGCGCAGCGCCTCCTGGGCGTCGTGCAGGGACTCGGCCTGGCGCTTCTTGGCCTGGACCTTGTCCAGACCCGGATGGTGCGACTGGGCCGTGGCGACGAAGCCGTCCAGCGGCGGCAGAGGCCGGCTGCTGACGAACAGCGGCGTGCTGGGCAGCACCTGCCGCTGCGCCTTGACCGTGCGCGCCAGCGCCGCTGCGGCCAGGTCTGCGTCGTCGCGCGATTTGCGCGCCTGCTGCTCGGCGTCGGCCAGCGCGGCACGGGCCTGCAGGCGCTCCAGCCGGGAGATCACGCCCGCCTTGAGCATGCTTTGCGCGGCCGCGTCATGCACGCGCACGCCTTCAAGCGCACGCTCGCGCAGCCGTGCGGCCCGCTCGGCCAGCTGGGCGCCGAAGTAGCGCTGCACCAGCAGCGAATGCAGGGCGTGGCTGCTGCTGGCGGCATCGGCCAGGGCTTCGTCGGTGGCAGCGTCCAGGCCACTGCGTACCGCATCGGACAGGCCGCCCAGGTACAGCGGCCAGACCAGGGACAGGCTGGCCGAGGCATTCGTGCTCTTGCGCTGCAAGGCATAGGAAGTGGGCAGTTGCGGCAGCGAGGGAATGGCCGGCCCCACCGAGGGCGGCAGCTGGCCGAGGACGCCGTCCAGGGTGCGCCGCGCAGGATCGAGATCGATGTCGGCATTGGCCGAGTAGCGGTAGCCCAGGCCCGTGATGGCCACGGAAGGCCCGCCCAGCCCCTGCGTACCCTGGCGTCTGAGCCGCGCGCTTTCCACGGCCTTGGCCGAGGCGGCCAGTTGGTCGGAGCCCTGCAGCAGCGCCTGGCGGGCCTGCACGAAGCTCATCGCGGCGGCGGCCTGGGAGGCCGGAGCCTCCCCTGCAGCCTGGGCTGCCCCTGCGACCATGCCCAGCGCCGCCAGCCACGGCACAAGGCGCGCGGGCCGCGCAAGCAACGGAAAAAACATGGAAGCGCTCAATGGCATGAATGGGGGCGCCTTGCGTGGTTCACCGATGGTGGCGAAGCTTACACGGGCTTGCAGGCGGGCCCCCGTCGGACAAGGTCCTGTGCCTTGTGCCCCCGGCACTGTGCAGCAGGGCCGATTTGCGTGGCGTTCCATCCCATTTCTGTGCGCAGGTGTCGCGCCATGCCGCTACACTGGCGCCTGCCTGCGCGAGCATGTCCTGGCGGACCTGTCCGCAGGCCTTTTTTTTCTGCCCGGCATCGGCCCGATGCCCCGACTGACCACCATGTCCACCGTCTTCAACTTCACCTTCGTCCCCTGGTTCCGGTCCGTGGCTCCCTATATCCACAAGTTCCGACACCAGACCTTTGTGGTGGGACTGACGGGCGAGGCCATCGCATCGGGCAAGCTCAGCTCCATCGTCCAGGACCTGGCCATGATCCAGGCCATGGGCGTGAAGATCGTGCTGGTCCATGGCTTCCGTCCCCAGGTCAACGAACAGCTTGCCGCCAAGGGCCATGAGGCCCAGTACTCGCGCGGCGTGCGCATCACCGACTCCGTGGCGCTGGACTGCGCCCAGGAAGCCGCCGGCCAGCTGCGCTACGAGATCGAGGCCGCCTTCAGCCAGGGCCTGCCCAACACGCCCATGGCCGGCGCACGGGTGCGGGTGATCTCGGGCAACTTCCTCACGGCGCGGCCCGTGGGCATCGTGGACGGCGTGGATTTCAAGCATTCGGGCCTGGTGCGCAAGGTCGATGTCAGCGGCATCCGCAGCGCACTGGACATGGATGCCATGGTGCTGATGTCGCCCTTCGGCTTCTCGCCCACCGGCGAGGCCTTCAACCTGAGCATGGAAGAGGTGGCCACGCGCGTGGCCATCGAACTGAAGGCCGACAAGCTGATCTTCATGACCGAGGTGCCGGGCATCCGCATGGACCCCACGGGCCCGGCCGACGAGACCAACCCCATCGACACCGAGCTGCCGCTGGCCACGGCCCGCCGCATGCTGGCCGAGCTGCCCACGCCCGAGCAGCCCACGGACACGGGCTTTTACCTGCAGCACTGCGTGCATGCCTGCGAGCACGGCGTGGAGCGCAGCCACATCCTGCCCTTCGCCATCGACGGCGCGCTGCTGCTGGAGATCTATGTGCACGATGGCATCGGCACCATGATCATCGACGAGAAGCTGGAAGAGCTGCGCGAGGCCACGCCCGACGACGTGGCCGGCATCATCCAGCTGATCGAGCCCTTCGAGAAGGACGGCACCCTGGTCAAGCGCAGCCGCACCGAGATCGAGCGCGACATCGCCCACTACACCATCATCGAACACGATGGCGTGATCTTCGGCTGCGCCGCGCTCTACCCCTATCCCAGCGCCAGGACGGCCGAGATGGCGGCCGTCACCGTCTCGCCCAAGAGCCAGGGCACGGGCGACGGCGAGAAGCTGCTCAAGCGCATAGAGCAGCGCGCCAAGGCCCAGGGCCTGGACAGCCTGTTCGTGCTGACCACGCGCACCATGCACTGGTTCATCAAGCGCGGCTTCCAGCCCGTGGACCCCGACTGGCTGCCCGAGGCGCGCAAGGCCAAGTACAACTGGGACCGCAAAAGTCAGGTCCTGGTCAAGAAGTTGTAACCCCCTGAGGCGCTGTGCGCCTTCCCCCTCACGAGGGGGGCATACGGGCGGCCGGCGACACCCTCGGTGCGGGGGCGGCGCGGCCGGCCCAGGCCCTTCCTCGGTGTCTCTCGTCTTCAGGCCGCGCCAATTTTCTGAAATCGCCCAAATCAAGCGACATGGTGGCGCAACTTAGCCTTTCACCGCGGCCTGCCAGCGTGCGGCCGCCTTGCCGGCCGCTGCCAGCGCCGCATCGCGCTGCGGCGCGTCGGCCGGGCATTCGGTGAGGTAGCCCGTCACCAGCAGCGGTGCGCTTTGCGGCGTGGGCCAGGCGATGACGGCATCGTTGGCCGTGCCGCGATCGCCGGTGCCCGTCTTTCCACCCACGCGCCAGCCGGCCGGCATGCCTGCGCGCAGGCGCTTGTCGCCCGTGCGGCTGGCCACCAGCCATTGCTGCAGCAGGGCGCGGCCATGGCCGTCCAGCACCGATCCCAGCAGCAGGCGCTGCATGCTTTGCACCATGGCCAGCGGCGTGGTGGTGTCGCGCTCGTCGCCGGGCAGGCCTTCGTTGAGCTCGGGCTCCATGCGGTCCAGGCGCGTGGTCTCGTCGCCGCTGGCGCGCAGCCACTGCGTCAGCGCCTGCGGGCCGCCGCTGGCGTCCAGCAGCAGGTTGGCGGCCGTGTTGTCGCTGAGCACCACGGCGGCCTCGCACAGTTCGGAAATGGTCATGCCGCCGCCATCACCGGCACGCGGGCCGCTGGCCGGCGAGTAGGGAACCAGCCGGGAGCTGGCGTAGTGCACGCGGCGCGACAGGCGCTCATCGCCCTGCTGCACGCGGTCCAGCACCTGGGCGGCCAGCAGCAGCTTGAAGGTGCTGCACATGACAAAGCGCTCGTCGCCGCGGTGGTCCACGCTGGCGCCCGACTCCGCCTCCAGCACGGCCACGCCGAGCCGGCCGCCCACACTTTTCTCGATGCGCGCCAGCTCGGTCCTGAAGGCCTGGTCGGCAGCCCCCTGTTTTTTTGATGGCAGGGCGCAGCCGGCCAGCCCGGCCGCCATCCAGGCGGCCGCGCCGCCCGTCATCAGAAAATCGCGTCTTTGCATTGTTTTTCCTTTTCAGTTGCAGATCGACAACCGCAACGATAGCGCCGCACCCAATCTGCGACCAGCGTGAATAATTGGCAGCATCCCTTAGAAAAACTATTGGCTCACCATGCAACTGCCCCTCAATGCCCTGCGCATGTTCGATGCGGCCGCGCGCCATCTCAACCTGACGCGGGCGGCCGACGAGCTGTGCGTGACCCAGGCCGCCGTCAGCCAGCACATCCGCAACCTGGAGGAGCGCCTGGGCAAGCCGCTGTTCCGGCGCCTGCCGCGCGGCCTGGCGCTGACCGACGAGGGCCATGCGCTGTGGCCTGCCGTGGCCGAGAGCTTTGCGCGCATAGAGCATTCGCTGCAGCAGGTGGCCGAACCGCGCCCGCGCGAGGTCCTCACCGTGGGCGTGGTCGGCACCTTCGCCATCGGCTGGCTGATTCCCAGGCTGGGCCAGTTCCAGCAGCAGCACCCCTACATCGACCTGCGACTGCTCACGCACAACAACCGCGTGGACCTGGCCGGCGAAGGGCTGGATGCGGCCGTGCGCTTCGGCGACGGCGCCTGGCAGGGCACGCGCGCCGAGCTGCTGCTGCGCGCGCCGCTGACGCCCATGTGCACCCCGGCCCTGGCCCAGCGCGTGCGCCAGCCGGCCGACCTGGCCGGGCAGACGCTGCTGCGCTCGTACCGCCTGCAGGAGTGGGAGAGCTGGTTTGCCACGCTGGACCAGAGCGCGCCGCTGGCGCGCGGGGCCATGTTCGACTCCTCGCTGACGCTGGCCGAGGCGGCCGCCCAGGGCGCGGGCGTGGCCCTGCTGCCGGCGCGCATGTTCCAGCACCTGCTGCAGCAGGGCCGGCTGGTGCGCCCCTTCGAGCAGGAGGTGGACACGGGCGCCTACTGGCTGACCCACCTGCGCTCGCGCGCACCCAGCGCGGCGCTCAAGACCTTCAGGCAATGGCTGCTGGCGCAGCTGCAATAGCCACGGACGCCCGCGGCAAGACCCGCAGGCCGCCTGACTTTGGCCCCGGCGCTATCATCTGCCGCTTTTGGCCCCTAGCCCCGTCCCCGCTCCATGACCCAGACCCTGCCGGTTCTCTACTCGTTTCGCCGCTGCCCCTACGCCATCCGCGCCCGCCTGGCGCTGGCCCATGCCGGCCTGGCCTGCGAGCTGCGCGAAATCAACCTGCGCAACAAACCGCAGGCGCTGCTCGACGCTTCGCCCAAGGGCACGGTGCCCGTGCTGGTGCTGGAGGACGGCCGCGTGATCGAGCAGAGCCTGGATGTCATGCTGCACGCGCTGCGCGCCAATGACCCGGATGGCTGGCTGGCACCGACCAGCGGTTCGCTGCCGGACATGCTGGCGCTGATCGAGCGCAACGACGGCTTTTTCAAGCACGCCCTGGACCGCTGCAAGTACCCCGAGCGCTATACGGCCGAAGAGGTCAACCACGCCCAGGCCGATGCCCTGACCTGGCTGGCCGAGCTGGACGACCAGCTGGAGGCCACCGGCTACCTGTTCGGCCAGAACCCCAGCCTGGCCGACATGGCCCTGCGCCCCTTCGTGCGCCAGTACGCGCGCATCGACGAGTCGCAATGGAACGAGCAGCCCTGGCCGCACCTGCAGGCCTGGCTGCAGCGCTGGATCGATTCGGCCCTGTTCGCCGAAGTGATGGAAACCTACCCGGGCTGGGTGCCCGGCACGCGCGGCCCGGTCTTTGCCGCCGGCGGCGTGGGCAGCGACTGACGCCTGCCCCCCCCCGTGTGCCCTGCCCCGGGTCGGCAGGGGCTGCGCAAGGCAGGCAAAGCTGGCACAGTGGCAGGCTGTTGCCAACCGCATGAGCCTTCGCCGACATGACCCTCGCCACCCTGCTCGTCTTCTCCCTGGTCGCGCTGATCGCGATCATCACCCCCGGCCCCACCGTGCTGCTGGCGCTGGCCAATGGCTCGCGCCACGGCGTGCGCCGCGCCCTGCCGGGCATGCTGGGCGCCGTGCTGTCGGACTTCGTGCTGGTCGGCGCGGTCGCGCTGGGCCTGGGCGCGCTGCTGGCGGCTTCGGAGTTCTGGTTCTCGGTGGTCAAGTGGGCGGGAGCGGCCTACCTGGCCTGGCTGGGCCTGCGCATGCTGCGCAGCCAGGGCGGATCGCTGTCGGCACCCCAGGGTGACGGCAAGGCAGAGGCCGGCGCCGACGGCTACAGCGCCCGCACCGTGCTGTTCAAATCGTTCCTGGTCGCCGTGACCAATCCCAAGGGCTACCTGTTCTGCTCGGCCCTGCTGCCGCAGTTCATCGACCCGGCGGCCGCCCAGGCGCCGCAGTACATCGCCATTGCGCTGGTGTTCGCGCTCATCGATTTCCTGGTGATGCTGGCCTATGCCTTCGCCGGATCACGCGCCGCGCGGCTGCTGCGCGGGCGGGCCGTGATGTGGCTGGACCGCCTGTGCGGCGGCATGCTGCTGGCGCTGGCAGGCTCGCTGGCCTTCTACCGCCGCGCGTCGAACTAGGCGCGCCGCCCAAGAGCCGCGCCTCCCCCACTGCGTCAGCGCGTCGTCCCCATGACATCGTCCAGCTGCAGCACGGCCGCCGCGTTGGCCGTGGTGGTGGCCAGCGTGTCGATGGCGCCGGTGCGCAGTGCGCCCAGGATGGCCGTGACCTTGCTGGATTCGGCCGCCACGGCGATGACGTTGGGTATGCGCAGCAGGTCCTCGCGGCTCAGGCCGATGACGCGGTCCTGCATGGGGGTTGCGGCCGGCTGGCCGTGGATGTCGATGAAGTCGTAGCCCATCATGTCGCCCACCGTGCCCGCGCGGCGGGCGTCCGAGATCTCCTGCGCGGAAAACCAGCCCATGCGGGCCATGTTGCTGTCCACGCTGACATCGCCCACGCCGATGAGGGCGATGTCGGCGCGGCGCGCCTTGTCCAGGGTGTGCCTGACGGTGTCGTTGTCCAGCAGCGCCTTGCGCAGTTGCGGATCGCCCACCAGGGCCGGCGCATAGAGCGATTCGGACTTGCCGCCAAAGCGCGCGGCCAGGCGGCGCGCGATGTGGTCGGCGTTCATCGCCTCCCCGCCACGGTAGGAGCCGCCGATGGCGCTGACGAAGTGGCATTCCCGCCGTGTGGCGGACAGGGCGTGCTCGGAGACCGAGGACACGTTGCGCCCCATGCCCACGGCCACGATGGAGCCATCGACCAGGATGCGCTCCAGCTCGCTGGCCACCAGGCCTGCCAGCAGTTCGCGCTGCCGGTCGGCATCCTTGTGGTCCACCGCGATCAGCGCGCGCTTGATGTGAAAGCGCTCGGTCAGCTGCCGCTCCAGGTCGGCGGACACCAGCGAATGCGGCCGCACGCGGATCTCGACAATGCCCTCTTCCTGCGCGCGGCGCAGCAGCCGCCCGACGGTGGCGCGCGAGATGCCGAACTCCTTGGACAGTTGGTCCTGCGTGCATCCATCGACGTAGTACAGGGTCGCCAGTCGCGTCAGGTCGCTTTCAGTCAAGGGTGCCTCCAAGGGTGCCGGGAAAGGCGCGCAGTGTAGCGCCGCTCACCGGGCCTCGCCAGCGTGGGGCAGCAGCAGGACCTTGACCGAGTCCATGGAATCGGCCACCCGGATGGCGCTCTCCCACTCCGACAGCGCATAGCGGTGGGTGACGATGCCCTCGGAGGTGACCAGCCCGCGCGCCAGCAGGTCGATGGCGATGGGGTAGCAATGGGCGCTGAGGTGGGCGCCGCGCAGGTCCAGCTCCTTTTCCTCGCCGATGATGGACCAGTCCACCGTGGTCTCGCGCCCGAAGACGCTGAACTCCACGAAGCGGCCGAGCTTGCGCACCAGGTCCAGCCCCTGCGTCACGCCCGAGGGCGCGCCCGTGGTCTCTATGTACACATCACAGCCATAGCCGTCGGTCAGTGCGTGCACGATGGCGCGGGCATCCTCGCGCGCGGGGTTGATGGTCACGTCGGCGCCGCAGCGGCGTGCCAGCGCCAGGCGCTGGTCCGACAGGTCCATGACCACCAGCCTGCGCGGCGTCTTCAGGCGCGCCACCTGGGCCATGAGCAGGCCCAGCGTGCCCGCGCCGGCGATGACCACCACATCGTCGAGCTGGATGTCGCCGCGGTTGACGGCATGGATGGCGCAGGACAGTGGCTCGGTGATGGCCGCATCCTCGAAGTCCACGCTCTCGGGAATCCGGTGCACCACGGCGCGGGCCGACAGGCGCATGTACTCGGCCATGCCGCCATCGGCCACCTGGCCCTGGAAGCCGTAGACATCGTGCACCTCGCACATCCAGCGAAAGCCGGTCCTGCAATAGCGGCAGGCATGGCAGGGCACGATCTGCTCGGCGATCACCCGGTCACCCAGCTGCACGCCGTGGTGCTCCTGGGCACCCTCGCCCACCTCCACCACATGGCCCCAGAACTCGTGGCCCGCGATCACCGGCGGGCGCACATAGGCGGGGCGGCCTTTTTCCGGATCTCCCCAGAAGCGCGGCGCGCCAGCCCAGCATTTGCAGTCGCCCGCGCAAATGCCGCAGGAAGCCACGCGGATGACCAGCTCGCGCGGCCCGGCCTGCGGACGCGCGACGCGTTCGAGCCGGTAATCCCTGGGGCCGTGGCAGACCACGGCCAGCATGTTCGTATCGGCGGCGTCAGGCAGGGTGTTTTGCATGGAACTCTCCCGGATTGCAGATGGTGGACAGGACGTGGGCGCAGCGCTTCATGCCCTGCGGCGCGAACTGTCGAGCAGCACGGCGCCGACGATGATCACGCCCTTGATCAGCTGCTGGTAGTACGAGGACACGCCCAGCAGGTTCAGCCCGTTGTTGATCACGCCGATGAGCAGGGCGCCGACGACCGTGCCGCCCAGGCTGCCCGTGCCGCCCGACAGGCTGGTGCCGCCGATCACCACGGCCGCAATGGCGTCCAGCTCGTAGGACACGCCGGCCTGCGGCAGCGCCGCCGTGGTGCGCGACGCCAGCAAAATGCCGGCCAGCCCCGCGAGCAGGCCGCTGACCACATAGACCAGCAGCACGATGGCGCGGGTGTTGATGCCGCTGGTCTTGGCGCTGCGCAGGTTGCCGCCCACGGCGTAGATGTAGCGGCCATACACGGTGTAGCGCAGCACGAAGGCGAACACCGCGACGGCAACGGCAAAGATCACGATGGGCATGGGCACGGGTCCCAGCTGGCCGGCGCCGATGGCAAGAAAGCCGTCGGGCAGCTCGGACACCGGCATGCCGTCGTTGTAGATGTAGGTCAGGCCGCGCGCCGCACTGAGCATGCCCAGCGTGGCCACGAAGGGCGGCACCGCGAACCAGGCCACCAGCAGGCCGTTGACGCCGCCCAGCAGCATGCCCACGCCCAGCCCGGCGCCCACGCTCACCGCCAGCCCCTGGCCATCGGCCGCCAGCCAGGCGCCGACCATGCCGGCCAGCGCCAGGATGGCGCCCACCGACAGGTCGATGCCCGCCGTCAGCACCACGCACGTCATGCCGATGGCCAGGATGCCGTTGATGGAGGTCTGGCGCAGGATGTCGGCCCAGTTGCCCCAGGTCATGAAATGGGGGTTGGCCAGCGCCAGCGCGGCGCACAGCGCAACCAGCGCGATGACCACGCCGTAGCGCTCGCGCAGGCTGCGCAGGTCCAGCGCGCGCCGCCCCAAGAGCGGCGGCGAAGATGCGGCTTGAAGATTCGTCATGGAGGACTCCCGCGTTGATGGAAGAAAGGCGTGGGGCCGGCAGGCCGCTCACTGGATGGAGTAGCCCCCGTCGATGACGATGTTCTCGCCCGTCAGCATGCCGGCGTGCGTACCGGCCAGGAACACGGCCAGCCGCGCCACCTCCTCGGGCTGCGCAAAGCGGCCCGTGGGGATGAGTGCCCGCATGGCCTCCCCCACCTGCCCGGCCCAGGCCTGGCGGCCCAGCGGCGTGTCCACCACCGTCGGCGAGATGGCGTTGACGGTGATGCCGTCGGACGCCCACTCCAGCGCCAGCACGCGCGTCAGCCCCACCAGGCCCGCCTTGCTGGCGCAATAGGCGGCATGGCGCCTGAGCGCGACCACGCTGGCCTGCGAGGCCAGGTTGATGATGCGTCCGTGGCGCTGGCGTCGCATGGCCGGTGCCACCGCCTGGGCCAGCAGCAGCGGCGCCGTGAGATTGACGGCCAGCGTGCGCTCCCAGGCCGCCTCGCTGATTTCGCCGGCCGGCTCCAGCAGCGCCACGCCGGCGCTGTTGACCAGGATGTCGATGCGGCCCGTGGCCTCCAGCACCGTGGCCACCGCCTGCTCCACGCCCGCAGGCCTGGTCACATCCACTGCCAGCGCCAGGTGGGGCCTGGGCTCCGCCAGGCTGGCCGCGGCCACGTCCAGTGCCTGCCGCTCCAGGTCCAGCAAGGCGACGCGCGCCCCGCCCGCCGCGAGCTGCCGGGCAATCGCCAGGCCGATGCCGCCCGCGCCGCCGGTGACCAGGGCCGTGCGGCCGTCGAAGTCCCGCTCCAGGCTGTCGGCGCTCATTTGCGCACCTTCTGCAAGAATGCGTCGGCATTGGCGGGCACGATGGCGGTCCAGGGCACCTCGTAGGATTTGGCCGTGCCATCGCCCCAGGGCATGGCCTGGGCATACTCGCCCCATACCCCCGAGCGCGGCCGGTAGGACGGGCCGACAAGCTGGCGCAGCAGCACATCCAGCGCGCCCTGCGCCTGGGCCTGGGCGTCCTGGAAATTGGTGGTCATCTCGCCGCGCTTGACGGCCGTGATGGCGGCGGCCACACCGTCCACACCCACCACCGGGATGGTCTTGATATCGATGCCCTTGGTCTTGATGGCCTGCACCGCGCCCAGGGCCTCGTCGTCGTTCTGGGCGATCACGCCCTGGATCTGGCCCGGGAATGCGGTCAGCCAGTTCTCCATCAGCCCCATGGACTCGGCACGCGACCAGTTGGCGGTCTTGCGCGCCAGCACCTTCACGTCCTTGTGGCGGGCCAGCACCTCGTCATTGCCGCGCGCCCGCTCGATCTGTGCCGACTGGCCTATGGGCCCCTCGATGACGACGATATTGCCCTTGCCGCCGATGGCCTTCATCAATGCCTCGGCCTGCATGCGGCCGGCCACCACATCGTCATTGCCCACGTAGGAGGTCAGCACATCGCCCTGCACGCGCGTGTTGGAGCCCACCACGGGAATGCCGGCCTTCACCGCCTTCTGCACGGGCGCCGCACCCGCCTTCAGGTCGATGGGCACGAAGAGGATTCCGTCGTACTTCTGCGTGATCATGGTGTCGAACTGGTTGCTCTGCGTCAGCGCGTCGTAGTTGCCGTCGAACACGGTGATCTGCACCGTACCGTCCTTCACGGCCGGATGCGCCTTCAGCTCCTTGGTCCACATCTGCATGAACTCGCCCTTGAGCCCATAGACGGCCGCGCCTATGCGGTAGGGCTTGGCCGGTGCTGGTACTGGTGCCGACAGCGGGGCCGGAGCCTGGGCCCGGACCTGCGCCGCGGCCAGGAACAGCCCACCGGCAAGCGCGGCGGCAAGCACGGTGGTGAAGCGGAAAAACGGCATGGTCATGTCTCCTGTGTGTTGTGAAAGGCAAGGGGAAAAACGCAGCACGGGCATCGCCCGGGCTCAGGACGCGAGGTGCATCAGCGCCTCCTGCGTGATGCCGTGGCCGGCCACCACGCGGTCAAGCCGGCCTTTGCGGAAGATGGCAATGCGGTCGCTCAGCTCCAGCAGTTCCGGCGCCTCGGAGGACACCACCACCACGGCATGGCCCTGCTCGGCCAGCGAGGCCAGGAAGGCGTACACCTCGCGCTTGGCGCCTTCGTCGATGCCGCGCGTGGGCTCGTCGCACAGCAGGCAGACGGGATTGGTGGCCATGCAACGGGCCAGCACCACCTTCTGCTGGTTGCCGCCGCTCAGGCCCGAGACCGGCATGGCCGGGCTGGCCAGCTTCACGCGCAGGCGCTGCAGCAGGCCGCCCACCAGCACGCGCTCTGCCGCGCCATCCACCACCCCGGCGCGCTGCAGGCCCGGCAGTGCGGGCAAGCTGGTGTTGAAGCGCACCGAGGAGCTCATCACCAGCCCCGTGGCCTTGCGGTCCTCGGTCACCAGGGCCAGGCCCGCCTTGATCGACGCCGCCGGATTGCCGCGCGGCAGGGGCCGTCCGCCCAGGCTCGCCTGCCCCTGGTCGGCGTGCGTGAGGCCGTACAGGCAGTTGAGGAATTCGCTGCGGCCCGATCCCATCAGTCCGTAGATGCCCAGCACCTCGCCGGGGGCGACGTCCAGGCTGATGTCCTCGAACTCGCCCCGGCGCGTGAGCCCCTGCACCGACAGCAGCGGCTCGCCCGGCGCCGCAGCCCTGCGCTCGCTGGCGGCAGCGCGGACCTCCCGGCCCACGATAAGCTTCACCAGCTGCCGCCGGTCGATATCGGCCAGCGCGCCGGTCTGCACGAAGCCGCCATCGCGGAACACCGTGTAGCTGTCGGCAATGGTGAAGATCTCCGTCAGGCGGTGCGACACGTAGAGGATGCCGGCGCCCTGCGCGGTCACGCGGCGTATCGCGTCGAAGAGGATGGCGGTCTCGCTTTCGCCGATGGCCGAGGTGGGCTCGTCCATGATGATCAGCTCGCTTTGCCGGCTCAGGGCCTTGGCAATCTCCACCAGCTGGGTCTGCGCCAGGCTCAGGCGGCTCATCTGCGCACGCGGATCGATATCGAAGCCCAGCTGCCTGAGCAGCGCATCCGCCTGCTCCAGCAGCGCGGCATGGCGGACCACCACGCCAGCGCGCCGGGGCTCGCGGCCCAGGAAGATGTTCTCGGCCACGCTCATGCCCGGGATGGGCGACAGCTCCTGCGTGATGATGGACAGGCGGTGCGCCAGCGCCTCGTGCGGCGTGGCGAAATCCACCGGCCGGCCCTTGAGCAGTATCTCGCCGGCATCGCGCCGCAACAGGCCCATCACGATGTTCAGGAAGGTGGATTTGCCTGCGCCATTGCCGCCGCACAGCGCGTGCACGCTGCCCGCCTGCAGCTCAAGGCAGCCGTTGCGCAGCGCAGGCACGCCGCCGAAGCTCTTGGCCACCCCGCGAGCCTGCAGCAGTGCGGTGCCGGTGCGGGTGCCGGTGCCCATGGTCACGCGCCCTGCCCGCGCCCGGCCGCGGCGGCCTGCGAGCGTTCGAAGCCGGTGATGGCATCCACCTTCAGGGCCGAGCTGCCGCCATCGAAGCGCGATGCAAGGAAGCGGTCCACGATGGCCTTGGCCAGTTCCACCCCGATCACGCGCGAGCCCAGCGTGATGATCTGCGCGTCGTTGCTGCGGCTGGCGCGCTCGGCCGAATAGGTGTCATGCGCCTGCGCGGCGCGGATGCCTGCCACCTTGTTGGCCGCAATGGCCATGCCTATGCCCGTGCCGCACAGGAGAACGCCGCGCTCATGGCGGCCCTGGACGATGGCCTGCGCCACCGCGATGCCGATGTCGGGGTAGAGCACCGGCTCGCCGTCGTGCGTGCCGAAGTCGGCCACTTCGTGGCCCTGGGCCAGCAGATGCTGCTTCACGGCGTTCTTGAGGTCGCAGGCGGCTTCGTCGCAGCCGATGGCCAGCTTCATGGCATCCCCTTCATTACAAAAGACCATAACATGATCATTTGATCAATGTTTTTTGAGAGTCTTCTCAATCGAAGAGCAGTTGTCAAACAACGATAGCTATGTGAATCGGCAAGATGAATACGTAACCTGTTGAATTTTCTACAAAAACCATCAAATCCTATCGTTTTCCCCTGGCTATTGAATAGCCAAGGGGCATTGACATGCCAATTTCAACAAATCAAAAATGACCATTCAATGATCATATGAACGGTCTTCGGCACACCTGCCGGGACTGCACTTGGAGGAGACAAAGGCATGACTACCAACCGCGTGATCAACGACCCCGACCGGGTGGTGGAGGACATGCTCCAGGGATGGATCGCCGCCCATGGCGACACCCTGCGCATCGACGCCGGCAATGCCCGCGTCGTGCGCCTGCATGGCGCGCCACGCAGGGGCAAGGTGGGCATCGTGACGGGCGGCGGGTCGGGCCACGAACCGGCCTTTCTGGGCTATGTGGGCGCAGGCCTGTGCGACGCCGCCGCCGTGGGCGAGGTCTTCTCGTCCCCCACGGCCAGAAGCTTCTACGACGCCATGCGCGCAGCCGATGGCGGCGCCGGCGTGGCCTGCCTGTATGGCAACTACGCGGGCGACAACATGAACGTGGCCATGGCCGTGCAGATGGCGACAGCCGAAGGCATGGCGGTCAGGACCGTGGTGGCCAACGACGACGTGCCTTCAGCCGCGCGGGGCGACGAGGCCAGCCGCCGCGGCGTGGCCGGCGAGATCCTGATGTGGAAGGTGGCGGGCGCCCGGGCGGCCATGGGCGCCAGCCTCGACGAAGTGATCGCCCTCGCCCGGCATGCCATGACCCGCACGCGCAGCATCGGCATCGGCCTGTCGGCATGCACCATTCCCGCCGTGGGCAAGGCCAACTTCCATATCGAGCGCGACAGCATGGAAGTGGGCATAGGCCACCATGGCGAGCCCGGCATGTCCGTGCACCGCACGGCCACGGCGGCCGATATGGCCGAGCGCATGCTGGACGCCCTGCTGCCCGACCTGCCCTTCTCCCCGGGCGACCGCGTGGCCGTGCTGCTGTCCGGCCTGGGCGCCACGCCGCTGATGGAGCAGTACATCCTCTATGGCGAGGTGGCCCGGCGCCTGCAAGAACGCGGCATTCAGGTGGCCTTCCGGCTGGTGGGCAATCTCTTCACCTCGCTGGAGATGATGGGCATCACGCTCACGCTGATGCAGCTGGACGACGAGCTGCTGGCCTGCCTCCAGGCGCCCTGCCAGTCAGTCGCCCTGACCCTGGCCGGCGGGCTGCCGCCCCAGCCGCAGGACGCCATTCCAACGCCGCCCTCTGTTCCGGCAAGGACGCCGGCACAGGCCCAGGAACAAGCACAAACCGCCCGCCCCCAAGCCGCAAGGCGCACCAGCAAAGGGCCGGCCATCGCGCTCGATGGCGCGGGCAGCATCGTGCGAGAACTGATCACGGCCATCGTCAGCCACCGCGAGTTCCTGAGCGAGATCGACGGCCTGATCGGCGATGGCGATCACGGCATCAACATGGCCAAGGGCTTTTCCGGCTGCGGCGCACGGCTCGATGCCATGGAGGCCAGCCAGGCGGCGCAGCTGCCTGCGGCGCTTCAGCAGCTGTCCCAGGCCTTGATGGACGATATCGGCGGCTCCATGGGCCCGCTGTACGGCAGCTTCTTCCAAGGCTTCGCCGATGTTCTTGGGCCGGAGCAGGAGATGGATGCAGCCCTGTTCGGCCAGGCGCTGGCGCGGGCCGTCGCCGATGTGCAGGAGATGGGCAAGGCCCAGGTGGGCGACAAGACCCTCATCGACACGCTGGCCCCGGCACTGCAGGCCTACCGGCAATCGCTGCAGGCCGGCGCCGGTTTCCGCGAGGCGCTGCAGGCCATGGAGGCCGCGGCCGAGGCGGGCAAGGAATCCACGCGCCACCTGCAGGCCCGTATCGGGCGCTCGGCCCGGCTGGGGCCGCGCTCCATTGGCGTGCTGGACGCGGGCGCCACGTCCTGCTGGCTCATCCTGAGCACCCTGGCGCAGTCGCTGCAGCGGCGACTGGCGCAAGCCTCAGCCTAGGGCTCAGCGCCTGCGGGCAGAGCCGCGCACCAGCAGCACCAAGACGGCCACGCTCATGATCGCAAAGCAGATGAAGGACCAGTTGGCGATGGAGCCGCCCAGGAAGCTCCAGTCCACGGCGGCGCAGTCGCCCGAGCCACGGAAGATCATGGGCACGGCACGGCTGATGGAGTAGTTCTCGATCATTCCGTAGAAGTCGCGGCCGCAGGTGGCGAACTCGGGCGGATACCACTGCAGCCAGCTCTGGCGCGCGGCGACGAAGGCGCCAAAGCCCGCAGCCACCAGCGCCAGCACGCCCCAGCTGATCAGCCAGCCGCGACCGCCGCGCACACTGCCCAGGCCCGTGAAGAGGGCCACGCCGATCAATGCATAGCGCTGCACGATGCACATCGGGCAGGGCTCCAGCCCGACCACATGCTGCAGATACATGCCGAAGGCCAGCATGGCCACGCAGGCCAGGCTGATGAGCGCCAGGATGCGGCGCGGAGCGTTGTCAAACCATTGAAGCATTCTTGTCTTTCGTCACCCGGTTGAATGAAATCAGGGCTGCGGCGCCGGCCCGGCGCTGCAGCCCTGTTCAGCGGGTGCAGGAAGCCGTTGCCGCGCCGTCAGATGCCAGCCGCCTCGTCCAGAAACACCTTGGCACGGCGCGGTGTCACCACCAGGGTTTCCCCCTCGCGCAGGGCCATGTCCCTGAACTGCTGCGCAGGAATCTGCGCCTCGATCAGGCCACCCTCTTCGGCATTGTCCGTGCTTTCGGTGCTCTCCGATGGAATAAGTTCCAGGCGCGCAATGGGCCCCACGACGATGGCGCGGGCCAGCTGCACGACGATGCCCGTGGGCCGTCCCTGGACGTCCAGGTTCTGGCCGGGCGAGTAGCGCTCCACCTCCAGATCGTGCGGGCGCACATAGGCGAAGGCCTTGCTGTCGCTGGCGCCCTTGGCGTCGTGGCTGTCCAGCTGGGTGCCGTCGTCCAGGTAGACGCGGCCATCGCTGGCGCGACCCTTGAACAGGTTGACATCGCCCAGGAAGCCGTAGACGAAGGGCGTGGCCGGGTTGTCCCAGACCTGCTGGGGCGTGCCCTCCTGCTCGATGCGGCCCTGGTTGATGACGACCACGCGGTCGGCCACTTCCAGTGCCTCCTCCTGGTCGTGGGTCACGAAGATGGAGGTCACGTGCAGCTCGTCATGCAGGCGGCGCAGCCAGCGGCGCAGCTCCTTGCGCACCTTGGCATCCAGCGCACCGAAGGGCTCGTCGAGCAGCAGCACCTTGGGCTCCACCGCCAGGGCGCGGGCCAGGGCAATGCGCTGGCGCTGGCCGCCCGACAGCTGGGACGGGAAGCGCTCGGCAATCCAGTCCAGCTGCACCAGCTTGAGCAGGCTCATCACCTTCTCGCGGATCTGGGCCTCGCTGGGGCGCTGGCTGCGCGGCTTCACGCGCAGGCCGAAGGCCACGTTCTCGAACACGGTCATGTGGCGGAACAGCGCGTAGTGCTGGAACACGAAGCCCACGTTGCGCTCGCGCACATGGACATCGGTGGTGTCTTCGCCGCTGAAGTGGATGCTGCCCACGTCGGGCGTCTCCAGGCCCGCGATGATGCGCAGCAGCGTGGTCTTGCCGCAGCCCGAGGGGCCGAGCAGTGCGATGAGTTCGCCGGACTGGATGTCCAGGCTCACATCGCGCAGGGCCTGGAAATCGCCGAACTGCTTGCTGACGTTGCGTATTTCAATGCTCATGGTCTTGCTCTTGCTTTTGTCTGGTCGGGGGCCGGGGTTCAGGACACCTGCGGCACCTGGGATGCCTGGGATGCCGCCGTGGGGCGCTCGGGAGGCAGGTCGGCAGCGGCCTTGGCCTGCTGCTCGGCACGCCACTCGGCCACCGACTTGATGACCAGGGTCACCAGCGCCAGCAGGGCCAGCAGCGAGGCGGCAGCGAAGGCGGCAACGGACTGGTACTCGTTGTAGAGGATCTCCACATGCAGCGGAATGGTGTTGGTCTGGCCACGGATGTGGCCCGAGACCACCGACACCGCGCCGAACTCGCCCATGGCACGCGCATTGCACAGGATCACGCCGTACAGCAGGCCCCACTTGATGTTGGGCACGGTGACCTTCCAGAAGGTCTGCCAGCCCGTGGCACCCAGCACGATGGCGGCCTGCTCCTCGTCGCTGCCCTGCGCCTGCATCAGCGGGATCAGTTCGCGGGCAATGAAGGGGAAGGTCACGAAGATGGTGGCCAGCACGATGCCGGGCACGGCGAAGATGATCTTGATGTCATGCTCGGCCAGCCAGGGGCCGAACCAGCCATGGGCACCGAACACCAGCACGTACATCAGGCCCGCCACCACGGGCGAGATCGAGAACGGCAGGTCGATCAGGGTGATCAGAAAGGCCTTGCCCCGGAACTCGAACTTGGCGATGCACCAGGCCGCCGCCACGCCGAAAACCAGGTTCACCGGCACGGCGATCAGCGCCGTGATCAGGGTCAGCTTGATGGCCGACCAGGCATCGGGCTCCTGCAGGCCGGCGACATAGGCGTCCCAGCCCTTGCGCAGCGCCTCGGTGAACACGGCCGCCAGTGGCAGCACGAGGAACAGGCCGATGAAGATCAGCGCAATGCCCGTGAGAATCCAGCGCACGGCGCGCGGCTCGGTGGTGGTGAGCTTTTCGCGCCGGCCCTTCGGGGGCGCGGTGAGCCTGTACAGCACCAGCACGGCGACCAGCACCGCGCCAATGATCTTGAGAAGCAATGCTTCCTGTGGAGACAACGCCATCTCAAGCCCCTCCCGAATGCTTGCGCTGCCATGCCTGCAGCGCGTTGATGACCAGCAGCATCACGAAGGAGAACAGCAGCATCACCACGGCCACGGCCGTGGCGCCTGCGTAGTCGTATTGCTCCAGCTTGCCAATGATGATCAGCGGTGTGATCTCGGAAATCATGGGCATGTTGCCCGCGATGAAGATGACCGATCCGTACTCGCCGATGGCGCGTGCAAACGCCATGGCAAAGCCCGTGAGCAGCGCGGGCGTGATGGCCGGCAGGATCACCTTGTAGAAGATCTGCCAGCGCGAGGCGCCCAGGCTGGTGGCCGCCTCTTCCAGCTCCTTTTCGGAGTCTTCCAGCACCGGCTGCACCGTGCGTACGACAAAGGGCAGGCCGATGAAGATCAGCGCAATGACCACGCCGTTCGGGTTGAAGGCCAGCTGGATGCCGTAGGGCTCCAGGTACTGGCCCACCCAGCCGTTGCCGGCCAGCAAGGCGGTCAGCGAAATGCCGGCCACGGCCGTGGGCAGGGCAAAGGGCAGGTCCACCAGGGCATCGACGATCTTCTTGCCCGGGAACTTGTAGCGCACCAGCACCCAGGCGATCAGCAGGCCGAACACCAAGTTCACGCAGGCCGCCGCAAACGAGGCGCCAAACGTCAGCCGGTACGAGGCCAGCACGCGCGGCGAGGCCACGGCCTCCCAGAACTGGGGCCAGGTGAGCGAGAAGGTCTTGAACAGCAGTGCCGACAACGGGATCAGCACGATCAGGCTCAGATAAAACAGCGTATAGCCCAAGGTCAGCCCGAAGCCGGGCAAAACGCGCTTGGCGCCGCGCCCTTTGCGCGCCGCACCGGACGGTGCGGGCACAGGAGCGTCGGCGCCAGGCCTTGGGCTGGTCGGAACGGCAGACACCATGTTGGATTCCAAATCAGCCAGTGTGGGGAGGGGGCCTCAGGCGGACTGCGCCGCCTTCATGCCTGCTTGCGTGCTTACTTGCCGGGGACGTAGATCTTGTCGAACTGTCCGCCGTCGTTGAAGTGCACCTTCTGGGCTTCGGACAGCGAGCCGAAATACTTGGCCACGGTGAACTGCTTGATGGGCTTGAACACATCGGCATGCTTCTTGAGCACGGCCTCGGAGCGGGGGCGCAGCGCGTGCTGTGCGGCGATTTCCTGGGCTTCGTCGGAGTACAGCCAGGCCAGATAGTCATGGGCCAGCTGGCCCGTGCCCTTCTTGGCCACGGTGCGCTCGACCACGGCCACGGGGTTCTCGGCCACGATGGACACCGAGGGATGGACGGCATCGACCTTGCCCTTGCCGAATTCGCGGTCCACGGAAACCACTTCGGACTCGAACGTGATCAGCACGTCGCCGATGTTGCGCTGCAGGAAGATGCTGGTCGCGTCGCGGCCGCCCTTGCCCAGCACGGGCACGTTCTTGTAGAGCTGCTGCACGAACTCGGCCGCCTGCGCGTCGGTGCCGCCCTTCTCGCGCACAGAGCCCCAGGCAGCCAGGTAGGCGTAGCGGCCATTGCCGCCGGTCTTGGGATTGACCACCACGACCTTCACGTCGGGACGGATCAGGTCGCTCCAGTCCTTGATGTTCTTGGGATTGCCGTTGCGCACCAGGAACAGCATGGTCGATGTGGTGGGCGAGGCGTCATTGGGGAATTTCTTGGCCCAGTCCTTGGCGACCACGCCGCTGTCGGCCAGGAACTGCACGTCGGTGGTGGTGTTGAAGGTCACCACATCGGCGGCCAGGCCGTCGTTGACGGCGCGCGCCTGGGCGCTGGAGCCACCGTGCGACTGGTCCACCTTGATGTCCACGCCCCTGGTCTTCTTGTAGTGGGCGACGAAGGCGGCGTTGTAGTCCTTGTAGAACTCGCGTGCCACGTCGTAGGAAACGTTGAGCAGCTGGTTCTGCGCCGATACCGTTCCCGCGGCGGCCAGCGCCAGGGTGGCCAACAAAGTCTTGAGCTTCAAAGAATGCATGGTTCGCTGCCTTTTATTAGTGGACATCTCTGCGGTGTATTCACAGACAGTCACATTGTGCGAACGCTGACTTAAAACTCAAAAGAATATATTTTTGTTTGTTAATGGCCTGTCACCATATAAAGAACCTGCCCTGCCCGCGGTCACCCGCCGGCCCATCACAGACCGGCAGCCCATGGCGCGCCAGCGCCAGTACCCGCAGAGACGGAGGCATGCGCAGCCGCCACACGCGGCGGGCGCGGCGAGCGCGGCGAACGCACGGCAGGCCGGGGCTGCGCCGGCTGCCAGCTGTCGCCCTGCATCAGCGACTGCAGCAGCGCCAGGCCCAGGGGCCAGTCGCCAAAGCCCGATTCGACATTGATGTGCCCCGCGTTCTGCAGCCGCACGAACTCGCTTCCCCAGGCCCGCGCATAGGCGCCCGCCCGGCGGATCGGACAGTAGGGGTCGTTGCTGCTGGCCACCAGCACGCTGCGGTAAGGCAGGGGCGCATAGGGCACAGGCGCAAAGTCGGCCAGCTGGGCACGGCGCTCGGGATCGGCCGGCGCCACCAGCAGCGCACCGCGCACGCGCGCACTGGCCTCGGGACCCAGGTGCGCGGCCGTGATGCAGCCCAGGCTGTGGGCGGCCAGCACCACCGGTTCGGGCCGGGACAGCACCAGTTGCTCCAGCGCGGCCACCCAGGGATCGCGGTGGGGCACCAGCCAGTCGTCCTGCTCCACGCGCTCGGCATGCGGCAGCTGCTGCGCCCACAGGCTTTGCCAGTGGTCAGGACCGGAGTTGCGCCAGCCGGGCACGATGATGATGCGGTGGGGATTCATGGGTTCTCCTGGACTGTCCATTGCTGGACATGGGCCCCGATTGTGGAGAACACCGCCAACTATCCCAACGAACGTTTTGTTGTTTTCTTATGGCGTGGCGAGGTGCAACCCAACCCTAGCGTACCGCCGGCTCGCGCGTGGCATGGCTGTTGCGCCCCGGCACGGTCTCGCCGAGGAAGTCCAGGAAATGCCGCACGGCCGGCGCCAGGCCGCGCCGCGAGGGGAAGACCGCGTGCACGATGCCCTGGGGCGGCTCCCAGCCCGGCAGCAGGTGCACGAGCCGGCCCTCGGCCAGTTCCTCGTGACACATGTAGTCGGGCAGCCAGCACATGCCGCTGCCGGCCAGCGCCGCGAATTTCAGCGTCAGCAGGTCATCCACCACATAGCGCGGCTGCAGCTGCAGGCGTTGCTCGCGGCCTTCGGGGCCGACCAGCAGCAGGCTGGACTGGCCATCCACCGCCGACATGGACATGCTGTCCAGGTGCTGCAGGTCGGCCAGGGCGCGCGGCGTGCCCTGGCGCTCCAGCAGCTCCGGGCTGGCCACGAGGATCTGGCGCGCCACATCCAGCCGCTTGACGACCATGGAGCCGCTGTCCTCCAAGCTGGGGCGCACGCGCAACGCCACGTCGATGCCCTCCTCCACCAGGTTCACGGGCCGGTTGGTCACCTGCATCTCCACATGCACCAGCGGGCAGCGCTGCAGGAACTGGGGCATGAGCTCGCCCAGCACGGTCTGGGCCAGGGTCACGGGGCAGCTCACGCGGATGGTGCCGCGCGGCTCGGTCTGCACCTCGGCCACGGTGTCGGCGGCGGCCAGGGCCGCATCGCGCATGGCCTGGCAATGGCGCAGATAGGCCTCACCCACCTGGGTCAGCGAGAGCTTGCGCGTGGTGCGCTGCAGCAGGCGCACGCCCAGCCGGGCCTCCAGCTCGGCCACCCGCCGCGACAGCCGCGACTTGGGTATGCCCAGCGCCCGCCCGGCAGAGGCGAAGCCGCCGCGCTCCACCACCTCGGCGAAGTACAGCATGTCGTTGAGATCCATCATGTCGCGCGTCCCTCCCCTGTGCTCATTGACCGCAAATTCAGGACAATCTATCGCAATTTCGGCGGCTTATCAAAGACTCTGTCCAAATTCACAATTGATCCCATCGTCGGCCCTACAAGCTTTCCCGAGTGGCCGATCCCAACCGCGATCCCAACCGACATCTCAGGAGCTTTTTCATGCAAGTGCTGCACATCGACTCTTCCATCACCGGCGCCGCTTCGGTGTCCCGCCAGCTGACCGCCCAGACCGTGGCTGCCCTGGTGGCCGCCAACCCCGGCGCCAAGGTCGAATACCTGGATCTGGCCGTGAACGCCCCCGACCACCTGAACGCAGTGTCCATGGGCTTTCGCACCGGCCAGGCCGCCACGACGGAAGCCGAGCGCGCACAGAACGCCATCTCCGAGGCCCTGGTGAGCCAGTTCCTGGCGGCCGATGTGGTCGTGGTCGGCGCTCCGTTCTACAACTTCACCATCTCCAGCCAGCTCAAGGCCTGGATCGACCGCATCGCCCAGGGCGGCCGCACCTTCCGCTACACCGCAGCCGGCCCCGAAGGCCTGGCCAAGGGCAAGAAGGTCATCGTGGCCTCCACGCGCGGCGGCGTGTACTCCACCAGCGAAATGGGCCAGGCCCTGGAGCACCAGGAAAGCTATCTGAAGACGGTGTTCGGCTTCCTGGGCATCACCGATGTGAGCATCGTGCGCGCAGAGGGCGTGGCCATGGGCGATGAGTCCAAGGCCAAGGCCCTGGAATCGGCCCGCAGCGACATCGTGCGTGCAGCGGCTGCCGCCAATCAGGAAGCGGCCATCGCCGCCTGAACCCGGTCTTGCGCATAAAAAAGCGCAGGTGCCCTGACCGGGGCGCCTGCGCTTTTTGCTGGCTGCCGAGCCTGGCTGCCGAGCCTGGCAGCCGCCGTCGCAATCAGCGCACCAGCGGACTGGTGCGAACGACGGCGTACGCGCCGGCGATCAACAAGCGGTCCTGGCGGTCGAAAGCAATGGCTTTGACGTGCAGCAGCTTGCCAGGCAGTGGCCCGAGCTCGTATGCCAGGGGTGCGCTGTCCACACGTCCTGCCACGATGCTGAGCTGCCCGCTATCCGAAAGCTTTTGGACCAGGGTGCTGCGGTTGCTGGTCACAACGTAGATGCCATTCCTGCTGTCCAGGGCCATGGAAGTCACGTTGTCATCCAGCCTAGCCAGCGTTTGGCCTGTCGTGTAATTGAGGATTTCTCCACCACGGGCCACCAGCAGTTGCCCATTGCCAGCGACGGCGAGCGCGTTGAAACCTTCGCCCGGCAACGTGGTGACCTCACCCTCGGCCGTGACCTGACGCAGCCTGTTCCAATCCAGCACGAACAGTCGGCCATCGGGCGTACGCCGCATGGCATGGGGGCCGGAAAAAATCGCTGCAGCGCCAACGCCATCCTTAGGGCCACTTGAATTGGGCCCACCACCGGCCAGCGCCCGCACTGCGCCCGATGCCTGCTGCACCCAGACGCCCATGCCATTGCGGGGCATGCCTCCACTGAAGACAGCGCACTCTGCACAGGTCAGGCCATCCGCAACAAAGACCTCGCCACTGCCACCTGCTGCAATAGCGCGCGGATACAGATAGTTGCGGGGCTCGCCCCAGTCGCGGTCACCCCCTGTGGAGAAGGTGGACACCACACCTTCCCCCGCAATCCGGCGAATGCGAGAGCGCTCGGGCGTGGGGCAAGGCGGCTGCGGTGACACAGGCGGATAAACATCTTCCGACACATAAATGTCGCCAAGCGGCGAAAGGGCGAGATCGGTGATTCTCGAAAACCGCGCCTGCGCGCCCACGCCGTTGACCTGACCACAGTGGTCCTGAGCCAGTGCGTCGGGCTTGCTTGCCAGCGAACCCGCCAGCAGCGACATCTGCACAGGCGCCGGCTGCGGCTCGACAACTGAGCCATTGCCATCGCCTCCCCCACCGCCGCACGCCGCCAAAACGGTCACCAATGCCACGCTCAGCGCGCCGCCTCTGCACAGATTTCTCCAGCCCTTTTTTTGCATCTTGTCTCGCCCTTATGGATGAATGCCGTCATGAACGTCACGCCAGCAGTCTAGTGGGCGTTACCAAACAAAACAGGTATCCGCTGTTTCCGCTTCTTTGAAAAATCCAATGCCTGCCTGGCCTTGCACGACACACGAAGCTGTTAGGCTGAACCATCACCGCCATATTCGCGGCTTTGTCCGACACGAACCGTCTGTATTTCAGAAAGTCGGCGGACCTGCCGATATCCAGGCAGCCTCATTGCATTCACTGCCTTCCATCCATGCCAGCCACAAGCCACCGTCCCCATGCCCGGCCCCGCGGCCCTGTCCATGTCCATGTCCGCCCGCCGTCCGATGAAAACCTGGTGATCACGGTGATTGCCGTGTCCCTGCTGGCCATTACCGTGCTGGGCATTGGTGTCTACCAGTTCATGCAGTACCAGCGCGAGCAGGATCAGGAGCAGCTCAATTCGCGCGTGTACCGCAGCTATGTGCGCAACACCGACGAGGCACCTGCGCCCGAGGAGCCCGAGCAGCCCGCCGCCACGCCCACCCCCGCCAAGCCCAGCCAGCAACAACTGAACCAGGAAATGACCCGCAAGCTGCTGGCCCATCCCGGCGTGACGCCTGGTGCCGGCTTTTCGGCGCCCGGTGTCAAGTCGACGGGCGTGGTGATCATCGACGCCATCGACCAGGCCCAGGCGCGCGAGAAGGCATCGTCCGCCGCACGCCCTGCTGCGGCGATTGCCAACCCGTCTCCCGCTTCCTGACGCTTCTGACGCTTCCTGACATCTGCGCTCACAGGAGCCGCAACGCAAAAGCCCGGCATTGCCGGGCTTTTTTGTGTCTTGAGCGGCCTTGCCGCACCGCTCACTGGTGCTTGCGCGCCCAGGCAGCGAACTTCTGCACGAAGCCGTTCACGAAGTCGCGGCTGCCGGTGCCGATGGAGCCGTCTTCGGCAAACAGGCCGTCCTTGGCCTGGATGAAGATTTCGGGCTGGGCCAGCGTGGGCATGTCCAGGTAGGCCAGCACATTGCGCAGATGCTGCTGCGCCAGCGCCGTGCCGATGGCACCCACGGAGACGCCGGCCACGGCAGCGGGCTTGCCGGCCCAGACGCTCTTGCCGTAGGGGCGCGAGCCCTGGTCCAGCGCATTCTTGAGCACACCGGGAATCGAGCGGTTGTACTCGGGCGTCAGGAACAGCACGGCCTGGGCCGACTGGATCTGGGCGCGGAACTGCTTGACCACGTCCACCTCATTGCCGTCATGGTCCTGGTTGTACAGAGGCAGGTTGTCGATGGCGACCTGCTCGAAGACCAGGCCTTCGGGCGCCAGGCGCGCAATGGCGTCGGCGAATTTGCGGTTGAAGGAATCCTTGCGCAGGCTGCCCACGATGACAGCGACCTTGATCTGGCTCATGCATTGCTCCTGGAGGAAGTGGCGAAAAACCGGCGGGAGGCGCACCTCCCGCAAGCAGCCATTATGTGGCCGCCTTCAGCGGGCTCACTGTAGGAAGGAGGGCTTGGCGTAGCCCTGGAACTTGCTGTCCACCACGGCCTTGAATTCGGCGGAACGGTAGACCTCGGCCAGGTCCTTGGCCCATGCCGTGCCCTGGTCCTTCTTCTTGATGGCCACCACGTTCAGGTAGTGGTCGGGGGTCTTTTCCAGCGAGACGGCCTCGGTCAGCTTCAGGCCCGAAGAGATGGCGAAGTTGCCGTTGATGATGGCGTACTCGGTGTCGCCCAGCGAACGCGGCAGCTGTGCGGCTTCCAGCGGGATGAACTTGAGCTTGCGCGGATTCTCGGCCAGGTCCTTTTCGGACACGCGCAGCGGATCGATGCCGGGCTTGGCCTTGATCAGCCCGGCCTGCTCCAGCAGCACCAGGGCACGCGCCAGGTTGCTCGGGTCGTTGGGCAGGGTCACGCGGTCGCCTTCCTTGGCTTCGGCCAGGGTCTTGCGGGTCTTGGAATACACGCCCAGCGGGGCGATGGGGCCTTGCACCAGTTCCACCAGGTCCAGCTTCTGGTCGGCCGCGAACTTCTGCAGGTAGACGCGGTGCTGGAAGAAGTTGGCGTCCAGCGAGCCCTGGGCCAGCGCCAGGTTGGGCTGCACGTAGTCGTTGAACTCCACCAGCTTGACCTGGTAGCCCTTCTTTTGCAGCAGCGGCACGATGCCCTGCTTGAGCTGGTCGATGTTGGAGCCTGCCGTGCCGCCGATCACCAGCTGCTTCTTGTCGGCCTGGGCGTAGGCGGGCAGCGCCAGCACGCTGGCAGCGGCAAGGGCGGCGGCCGAGGCCAGCAGATGGCGGCGCACGAAGGAAAGGGATGCGGTCATGTCGGAATCCTTTTTTTGGGAAAGAGCGGGAAGAAAGAAGAAAGCGGGTCTGGACAGCGCGCTCAGCCGCGCTTGTCCAGGCGGCGGGCCGCCGTGTTGCCCACGAACTGGATGACCTGGACCATGGCCACGAGGATGGTCACGGTGAGCACCATCACATCGGTCTGGAAGCGGTAGTAGCCGTAGCGGATGGCCAGATCGCCAATGCCGCCGCCGCCCACTACGCCGGCAATGGCCGAGTACGACAGAAAGCTCACGGCCAGTACGGTCAGCGCCAGCACCAGGCCCGAACGCGCCTCGACGATGAGCACGCGCCAGACGATCTGCAGCTCCGAGGCGCCCATGGCGTGCGCGGCCTCGATTACGCCGCGCGGCACATCGCGCAGGCACTGGTCCACCAGGCGTGCCAGGTAGGGAATGGCCGCCACGGACAGCGGCACGGCCGCAGCCAGCGGGCCGATGGAGGTGCCGGCCAGCCAGCGCGTGAAAGGCACCAGCGCGACCAGCAAGATGATGAAGGGGAAGGACCGCACGGTATTGACCGTCCAGTTCAGCACGGCGAAGGCCGGGCGGTTGTCCAGCGACTGGCCGGGGCCCAGCAGGAACAGCAGCACGCCCAGCGGGCCGCCAATGAGCACGGCGGCCGACAGGCCGATGCCCAGCATCAAAAGGGTCTGGCCCATGGCCAGCCACAGCTCGGGCAGGATTTCGACGATGTTTTCAGACATGGGAATGCGGAATCGAAAAGAAGGGGAAAACGGGAAGAGGCGAAAAGCGGGAACGGGCGAAAGCCCCATCAGTGCTCGGAGCCGCCCACGGCGCGCAGCACCACGGGACGGGTGGCGCCGCGCTCGCGCAGGGCCTTGTCGGCGCGCTCCACGCGCAGGGCCTCGAGTTCGCTGCCCAGCAGCGTGGCGCGCTGCGGCGCCTCGTAGGCACGGCCCTGCGGCAGCGCGGGCAGCGTAAAGCGTTCGGCCACCTGGCCCTGCTCGATGATGGCCACCTCGCTGCACAGCGCATCGACGACGGCCAGCTCGTGCGTGACGATGACGATGGTCACGCCTAGGCGGCTGTTGATGTCCGCCAGCGTGGCCAGGATGGAGCGCGTGGTCTCGCTGTCCAGCGCCGAGGTGGGCTCGTCGCACAGCAGCACCTGCGGGCGCGGGGCCAGGGCGCGCGCAATCGCCACGCGCTGCTTCTGGCCGCCCGACAGCTGGGCAGGATGGCTGGCCGCCTTGTCGGTCAGGCCGACGATGTCCAGGCACTCGCGCACGCGCTGCTCGATCTGGGCACGCGAATGGCCACCGTGGATGCGCAGCGGAAAGGCCACGTTCTCGAACACGGTGGCGTTCTGCAGCAGGTTGAACTGCTGAAAGATCATGCCGATGTTCTGGCGCGCCTCGCGCAGCGCGCGGCGGCCCAGGTCGGTCAGGCGCTGGCCTGCCACCACCACCTCGCCGCTGTCGGGACGCTCCAGCAGGTTGATCAGGCGCAGCAGCGTGGACTTGCCCGCGCCGCTCTTGCCGATCAGGCCGAAGACCGTGCCGTGGCCAATGTCCAGTGATACCGAACGCACGGCATCGAAGTGCTTGCCATCGGCTGTTACAAATTTCTTTTGCAGGTCGCGCAGGCGGATCAGCGCGTTTTCCGGGGCCAAATGGGCGGTCTGGACGGTCATGGAGTCTCGGTTCGGCAGTGAAAACGGTCCTGGGATCGGCAACGGCAGCCTTTGCACCGCCATCTCCAGGCAATGGCGCGCAATTTCCGGGCCCTGTGCTGCGCAGTTGGACGCAGTTGCAAGCCGATGGGCATGCGTTGTCTCGCGTCGTCGCCAAGCACAGGCGAATCCCCAGGATCTGCCGTCATTAGTGTTCTAACGAGTGTGTTGCAAAACGTTGTTCAAACAAAAGAATAAAAAATACGGTGCTTATATCGATTGCCGTCTTTCAAGCCTTGATGTACGGCCTGGACGGCATTGCTAGAATCCGCCCCCGACAGGCCTGTACAACGGCAAGATCCCTTGCGGTTGCGTGCATTACAGGTAAGTGCCCGCTTTCCTTTGCCATGCCCGAATCCTCCCGAACTGCCGACCGTCCTGCCAGCACCGCCAGCCTGTGCGTGGAAGCCGTGCGCCTGCGGCGCGGCATCACAACAGTCTTTGACGGCCTCGACCTGCGGCTGGACGAGCCGCGCGTGGGCCTCATCGGCGACAACGGCGCCGGCAAGACCAGCCTGTTCCGCCTGCTGTGCGGCCTGGATGCGCCCGAGGCCGGGCGTGTGCTGCTGGACGGCACCGAACTGCACGAAGCCCGCGCCCAGCGCCCGGGCCAGGTCGGGCTGATGTTCCAGAACCCCGACGACCAGATCATCTTTCCCACCGTGGAGGAAGAGCTGGCCCTGGGTCTGCGCCCTTCGGGCATCTCGCGGCGCGAGGCCACGGAGCGCGCCCGCGCCCTGCTGGCCAGCCGCGGCCTGGCCGACTGGGCACCGCGCGCCGTGGCCGGACTCAGCCAGGGCCAGCGCCAGCAGGTGTGCTGGCTGGCCCTGCTCATTGCCGCGCCGCGCGTGCTGCTGATGGACGAGCCCTTCGCCAGCCTGGACCTGCCGGGCCAGGCGCGGCTGGCCCGGGACATCGCGGCCGCCGAGCAGCAGGTGCTGGTCTCCACCCATGTGCTGGACCACGTGCGCAGCTTTGGCCGCGTGCTCTGGCTGGAGCGCGGCAAAGTGCGCGCAGACGGCCCCGGCCATGAGGTCTGCGCAGCCTATGAAGCCGACGTGGCACGCCGGCTGCAAGCGCAGGACTGACGCAGGAGCCGGCCGCCATGGGAAGCCTCTACAGCGAATACACCAGTTGGCTCCATGCCTGGAGCGCGGGCCGCAAGCTGCTGCTCATGGCGCTGCTGGGAACGGGCCTGTTCCTCATCGATTCACCGTGGCTGCTGGCCCTGGCCGGCGCCGCCTGCGGCCTGCTGTGGCTGTCGCTGGGCCGTGCCACCGAGGGCGCTCGGCGGCTCATGCTGTCGGTCACCGTGGCCGCCTTGCTGGTCGCTGCCTTCCATGTGTGGATGCAGCACTACGCCCTGGCCGCCGCCAGCGCGCTGCGCCTGGTCTGCGCCTCCACGCTGGGCATGGCGCTGACCGTGAGCACACGCCCCAGCGATCTGGTCGATGTGCTGGAGCGGCTGCTGGCGCCGCTGGAGCGCATCGGCATCTCCCCCGAACAGGTGGCCCTGCAGCTGGCATTGATGCTGCGTTTCACCGAGCATTTCTTCGTGCAGTGGAAGCGCATGGACGATGCCCACCGACTGCGCACGGGCCGCGCCGGCGGCCTGCGCCTGATTGCGCCGCTGACCATCCACATGCTGCAGGCCACGCGCCGCGTGTCCGACGCGCTGTGGGCGCGCCTGGGCCGCTGAGGCCTGCCCTGCCCCATTTCCCGACCGATCCATACGCAAGAGCCTTGCGAGAACCTTCCGAGAACCGTCCATGACCGCCCCCTCCACCGTCTCACGCGCCTCCGCGCGCTCCATGGCCCAGGTCTCGCTGTTTGCGGCGCTGATGGCGGTCATGGGCCTGATTCCCAAGATCGACCTGCCGCTGGGCGTGCCCATCACCATCCAGTCGCTGGGCGTGATGCTGGCCGGCGTGATGCTCGGCCCCTGGCGCGGCATGCAGTCCATGCTGCTGTTCCTCGCGGCCGTGGCCGTGGGCCTGCCCCTGCTGTCGGGCGGGCGCGGCGGCATTGCCGTCTTCATGGCGCCCTCGGCCGGCTACCTGCTGGGCTACCCGCTGGCGGCCTGCATTGCCGGCCTGGTCATGCGTGCGCTGCCCCAGGGCGCGCCCCGGCGCGCGGCGTTCAGCGCCTTTGCAGCCTCGGCGCTGGGCGGGCTGGTGGCCCTGCATGCCTTTGGCGTGCTGGGCCTCATGCTGATGGCCAAGCTCAGCCTGTCGCAGGCCTTCATGGCCACCTTGCTGTTCGTGCCCGGCGATCTGATCAAGTGCGTGCTGTGCGCCCTGGTGGTGCACACGGTGGCGCGCGGCATGCCGGACTGGCCGTTCGGAGGCCGCCAGCATGGTTGAGCCACTCGCGCCCCACCCGCTGGCCGCGCCGCTGCAGCACCCGTGGACCCTGGTCCATGGCCCGCTGGAGCATTGGGCCCGGCAGCGCCCCGATGCGATGGCGCTGCAAAGCGAGGCGGGCCAATGGAGCTTTGCCGCGCTGCATGCCGCCGTGCTGCAGCGCTCGGCCGCGCTGGTGGCCGGCCAGGCGCCAGAGATGCTGCTGCTGGACACGGGTGGCAGCGCCAGCACCGTGGATGCCATCGTCGAATTCCTCGCCATCCTGCACAGCGGCCGCTGTGCCGCCGTGGCCGACCCTGATTGGCCCGATGCCGTGCGCAGCCGCATCGAGGGCTGGCTACCCACGGCGCCCAGCGCTCTGGCCGAGGCCACCGCCACCGGCGCCTTCTACACCGGCTTCACCTCGGGCAGCACCGGGCTGCCCAAGGGCTTCATGCGCCACCACCGTTCGTGGACAGAGAGCTTTCGCGTCTGCCTCGAGGACTTCGGCCCCGTGGCCGCGCAGCGCACCATGGCGCCCGGGCGCATCTCGCATTCGCTGTTCCTGTTCGGCGTGATGCAGGGCCTGTGGTGCGGCGAAGGCGCCGTGGTGCAGGAGCGGTTCTCGGCGGCGCGCTGCCTGGCCAGCCTGGCGCGCGGCGAGGCGCCCTGCCTGGTCGCCGTGCCCAGCCAATTGCTGCTGATGCTGCAGTGGGCCGCACACCGCGCGCTGGCGCCCATCCCCGAGGTGGAGCTGATCATGATCAGCGGCGCGCGCTGGATGCGCGCCCAGACCCCGGCCCTGCGCGCGCTGTTTCCGCGCGCACGCATCATCGAGTTCTACGGCGCCTCGGAAGCCAGCTTCATCGCCTGGATGGAGGCCGACGAACAGGCCCCGCCCCAGGCCGTGGGCCGGCCCTTCAGCAATGTGCAGTTGCAGATCCGCCCCGCCACGCAGCAGCCCGGCGACCAGCCCCTGCAGCCAGGCGAGGACGGCCTGATCTACATGCGCAGCCCCATGCTGTTCATGGACTATGTGGGCGAGGCGCGCGATGGCACGGCCGCGCTGCGCGACGGCGAATGGCTGTCCGTGCGCGACATGGGCCATATCGATGCCGGCGGCCAGCTGTGCCTGGCCGGACGCCAGAGCCGCATGCTCGTCACCCAGGGCAAGAACCTGTTCCCCGAAGAAGTCGAGACCCTGTTGGCCGCGCACCCGGGCGTGGCCCAGGTCTCCATCCAAGGCCTGCCCGACGCCCTGCGCGGCATGCAGGTGCACGCCGTCGTGCAATGGCACGGCGCCGCGCCCGCAGGCTCCGCACAGGCGCTGTCGGCCTGGCTGCGCGAGCGCCTGGAAAGCTACAAGCTGCCGCGCCAATGGTGGAGCTGCACCGACTGGCCGCAGACCGCCAGCGGCAAGACCGACCATGGCCGGCTGGCGCGCATGCTGGCGGCCACTGCCACTGCCACGGACACTGGCCGGGCACTGCCCGGCGAACCCGCGCTGCTGCCCCTGCCATGAACCCGCAAGACGCCCCCGTCATCCTGGCCTGGGCGCGCAGCCCCGTCGCCCCCGTGGGCGGTGCGCTGCGCGAGCTTGCGGCGCACGAACTGGGCGCGCCCGTGCTCCAGGCCCTTCTGGCCCGCGCCGGCCTGCCGGCCCAGGCCGTGGATGCCGTGGATGCCGTGGTCTTAGGCAACGCCCTGGGCGCAGGCGGCAACCCGGCCCGCATGCTGGCCCTGGCTGCGGGCCTGCCGGAGCGCTGCGCGGCCCACAGCGTGGACACTCAATGCTGCTCTGGCCTGGACAGCGTGGCCCTGGCTGCGGGCCTGCTGCTGTCGGGCCAGGCCGATATCGTGGTGGCCGGGGGTGCCGAAGCCTGGAGCCGCGCCCCCATCCGCCAGACACGCCCGCGCCATGCAGGCGAGTTGCCCGTCACCTATGACCGCCCCGCGTTCGCTCCCGACCCCGCACGCGACCCGGACCTGCTGCAATCGGCCGCAGACCATGCGCTGGCCCATGGCATCACCCGCGCCGTTCAGGAGGCCCATGCCATCCACAGCCACGCGCTGGCGCTCGCGCACCGCGACCGGCTGGCCCAAGAGATCGTGCCCATGGCCGGGCTGGACCATGACGCCTATCCGCGCGCCTTGAACCCGGCCCGCGTTGCCCGCATGCCCGTGGTGGCCGAAGCGGCTGGCGCCGTTGACGCCCATGCACGCCAGCGCCATGCGCTGAGCACGCCCACCATCTCGCCCAAGGCCGATGGCGCAGCCCTGGTGCTGCTGGCCACGCCGCAGGCCTGTGCACGCCTGGGCCTGCAGCCACGCGCCCGCTGGGTGGCCAGTGCCTCGCTGGGCCATGCGCCGGAAACACCGCTGGTCGCCGCCGCACTGGCGGCCCAGCAGGTGCTGGAGCGCGGAGCCGCAGCGCTGCAGCTGCCTCGCCTGACTGCGGCAGAGCTCCAGGCTGTGGAGCTGCACGATGCCTTCGCCGTGCAGGCCCTGGCCTTTGCCGAAACCCTGGGCCTGCCGCTGCAGCAGCTCAACACCGGCGGCGGTGGCCTGGCGCGCGGCCATCCCATAGGCGCATCGGGCGCGGTTGCGCTGGTGCGCATGCTCTCAGACCTGCACCGCACGCCAGCAGCCCACAGGCCGGCCCTGGGCCTGGCCGCCATTGCAGGGGCTGGCGGCATAGGCGCGGCCTGCCTGGTGCAGGCGCTTTGAATCCATGGACTCCGCATTTCCCATGTCCGCCAACCCACCGTCCGACACCCTTCCCTTTGGCGATGCGCATGAGGCCCTGGTGCACGCGCGCCGCTCCGTGCGCGCCTACCGGCCCGATCCCGTGCCGGATGCGCTGCTGCACCAGTTGCTGCAATCGGCCCGCCGGGCGCCCAGCGGCGGCAACCTGCAGCCCGGCCAGTTCATCCAGGTACGCGGCAGCCTGCGCGGCGCACTCACACAGGCGTTGCTGGCCGACTGGCAAGGCGGAGCACCTGAGCGCGAGGACTACGGCTACTTCCCCCGCCCCATGCCCATGGCGCTGCGCAAGCGCCAGGTGGCGTCGGCCCAGGCCCTGTACAGCGCCCTGGGCGTGGCCCGCGAGGACCGCGCCGGGCGCGACGCGCAGTTCGGCCGCAACTACCGCTTCTTCGACGCGCCCGTGGCTCTGGTCGTGAGCATCGACGCCCGCTTCGGCGCAGGCGGCTACATGGACCTGGGTATGACCCTGTACGGCCTGCAAATGGCCGCAGCCGCCCAGGGCCTGGGCAGCTGCGCCATCGGCGCCCTGGCCTCCTACCCCGACACCGTGCGCCGCGTGCTCGACCTTGCGCCCGGCGAGCACATCGTCTGCGGCCTGGCCCTGGGCTGGCCCGACGAGGCCGCCCCCGTCAACCGCACCCAGACCACCCGCGCACCGCTGACCGAATACTTCAGAGTGCTGGGAGAATAAAAAAAGCTGCCGAAATCGGCAGCTTTGCGAGCTCGCGCCCACTAGTACGGGTCATGGCGATGGCACCACCAAGGCCCAACTCGGGGACACCGAGGAAGGGCAGCCCCGCACCGAGGGTGTCGTCCCCCTCCCCCGCGAAGCGGGTAGAGAGGGGGAAGGCGCGTCAGCGCCTCAGGGGGTGCGTTCTTCAAAACGCAGGAATCACCGACCCCTTGAACTGCACATCGATGAACTGGCGCACTTCATCGGAGTGGTAGGCCTTGATCAGCTGCGCCACCCAGGGCTTGCCCTTGTCGGCATCGCGCGCGACCAGGATGTTCACATAGGGGTTCTTGGCGTTTTCCTGCGCAATGGCATCGGTCTTGGGGTTCAGGCCCGCCGAGATCGCGAAGTTGGTGTTGATGGCCGAGGCGTCCAGGTCATCCAGCGAGCGTGGCAGCTGGGCTGCGTCCAGCTCCACGAAGCGCAGCTTCTTGGGGTTGGAGACCACGTCCAGCGGCGTGGCCTTCAGGCCCGCGCTTTCCTTGAGCTTGATCAGGCCCTGGGCCTGCAGCAGCAGCAGCACGCGGCCACCGTTGGTGGGGTCGTTGGGGATGCCGAACTTGGCGCCCTGGGGCAGGTCGGCCAGCTGCTTGATCTTCTTGGAATAGATGCCGATGGGGAAATTCACCGTGTCGGCCACCCAGCCGATCTTGTAGCCGCGGTCGCGCACCTGGGCGTCGAGGTAGGGGCGGTGCTGGTAGCTGTTGGCGTCCAGGTCACCGGCAGACAGCGCGGCATTGGGCTGCACGTAGTCGCCGAATTCCACGATCTGGATCTTCAGGCCGTTCTTCTCGGCGACCTTCTTGACCTGTTCCATGATCTGGGCGTGCGGGCCGGCCGTGACGCCGACCTTGATGGGCTTGTCCTGCGCCTGCGCGGGCATGGCCAGCAGGGTCATGGCGGCGGTGCTGGCAATCGCGGCGGCCGTGAGCGTGCGGCGGAGGAAATGGCGCTTGGTGGGCATGGATGCGGTTCCTTGTAACCTGTCAAAAACACAGGCGCACACTGTAGCGCCAACACAGCGCGCGGCGGCCGTACCGGCACACTGCGGCTAGACAGTTTTTTCAGTAGCTCACAACCGGCGCCGCAGCGCGGACGTCAGCGGTCCTGGAACTCGGGCGTTGCCATCACCTGGTGGGCCACGACGTCCAGTACGGGATGGGGTTGTTCCTGGCGGTCTATCCAGACCTTGGGCGTGAAGCTGCCACGCAGCGCCACGGCATCGCCTTCGATCAGATTGCGCAGCACCTCGCAGGCCTGGGCATCGAATGCAACCACGTTGACCGGGATGGAGGTGCCATCGGATGCCTCGGAGCGCACGCGGGCCACCATGAAGGGGCGCCGATTGCGGTCGCTGCGGTGTTCGGGCGTACCGGTGAGTCTGCCGGTAATCAGTCCATCCATCATGTGCGAGACCAGGAAGAAATCGTCAGTTACAAAAGACGCCATTGTAGGTGCAGGTTTTACGTGCCCAGACCGGGACGCGCATCTTCGCGGTGCATGGACTTTTCATGCGCTGGCTGCCCTCGCCATCCGTGATGGACCTGCCTGGCGAAGCTGCACTTGCACATGCCCTTGCTCTTCGCGGCAAGGCGCCATCGCGCGCAAAATCGAACGCGCAAAAAAACGAACGTACAAAGCAAAAAGCTCCTGACGTTTCCGTCAGGAGCTTTGCGTTTTGGTCGGCGTGGCGGGATTCGAACTCGCGACCCCTTGCACCCCATGCAAGTGCGCTACCAGGCTGCGCTACACGCCGAAGCATTGAATTATAGAGACTAAAAACAGGCCTTCAGGGAAAACGCAGAGATTTTTCAAAAATGTCTGCAAATTCCTGAAATGGCGACGATCAGCCCACGCATCTTCTCACCCCTGATGCGTGGCGCGCACGTGGTCCAGCAAGGCCTCCAACGGATGGCGCAACTGGCGTGCAGACAGTCGCTTGACCTGGCTGCGGCAGGAGTAGCCGGTGGCCAGCGGCTCGCCCAGGTTCTGCTTGCTCTCGATCTGTTTCCCCCATGACTGGGCATAGATGGTCTTGGAGGTTTCGAGGTTGCGCGCCTCATGCCCGTAGGTGCCCGACATGCCGCAGCAGCCCGTGGCCTCCACGCTCAGGCGCAGCCCCCGCCGCTCGAAAAGCTGCGTCCACTGCTTGCCGCTGTCGGGCGCATTGGTCTTTTCAGTGCAGTGCGGCAGCAGCCGGTAGGCCACGCTGGCCACGCTGGTCACTGCCTCGGGCAGCACCTGCAGCAGCCATTCCTGGGGCAGCGCGACCTTCGGCACCTCGCCCATGCCCGGCACCTTGAGGTATTCCTGCCGATAGGCCAGCGTCATGGCCGGGTCCAGCCCCACCAGCGCAACGCCGGACTGCGCCAGTTGCGCCAGCTGCGCGGCATTGCGGATGGCCGCCTTGGCAAAGGCACCCATGAATCCCTGCACATGCAGCGGCTTGCCATTGGGCAGCAGCGGCGCCAGCCAGACCTGAAACCCCAGGCGCGCCGCAAGCTCGATCAGCACCTGCAGCTGGCCGGTCTCGAAGTAACGGGTAAAGCTGTCCTGCACGATGACCACGCTGCGCGCGCGCTGCTCGGGCGTGAGCGCGGCCAGCGCCTGCGCATCGGCCGCGCGCACCTTCCATTGCCGCAAGGTGGCTGCCAGGTCCAGCCGGCTCAGCAGCGGGCCATCGACCATGCCGATGCGACGGCTGAGCACATCGCGCATCCATGGCGAGCCCATCACCCCGTTGTAGAGCGCGGGCATGCGCGCCAGCCAGGGCATGGTGAACTCCAGCGAGCCGATCAGGTAGTCGCGCACGGGCCGCAGGTAGCGGCGGTGGTAGAGCTCCAGAAAGCGCGAGCGGAACTCGGGCACGTTGACCTTGACGGGACACTGCCCGGCGCAGGACTTGCAGGCCAGGCAGCCGGCCATGGCGTCATAGACCTCGTGCGAGAAATCGGCCTCGCCGCGGCGCGCCGCGCGGCTGTTGCGCCAGCGCGCGGCCAGGCTGGACAGGAAGGGCTGGGGCCGCTGCGCGACCTCCAGCACGTTCACGCCGGCCTGCCCCTGCAGGCGCAGCCATTCGCGCATCAGCGAGGCCCGGCCCTTGGGCGAATGCACGCGCTGGCGCGTGGCCTTCCAGGACGGGCACATGGCGTCGTCCGGGTCGAAGTTGTAGCAGGCGCCATTGCCGTTGCAGTGCATGGCCGCGCCATAGCTTTGCCATACGCGCTCGTCGATCTGCCGGTCCAGCTCGCCGCGCGTGGTGACGCCGTCCACCTTGAGCAGCAAGGTCTTGCTGGCCGGCGGCGTGGCGATCTTGCCGGGGTTGAGCTGGTTGTGCGGGTCGAAGGCGGCCTTGAGCTGCTGCAGCGAGGGATACAGCTCGCCGAAGAAGGCCGGCACATATTCGGAGCGCAGGCCCTTGCCGTGCTCGCCCCACAGCAGGCCGCCATGGCGCTGCGTGAGTTCGGCCACCGCGTCGGAGATGGGGCGCACCAGGGCGGCGTCCACGGGGTTCTTCATGTCCAGGATGGGGCGCACATGCAGCACGCCGGCATCGACGTGGCCGAACATGCCGTACTGCAGGCCGTGGCTGTCCAGCAGCGCGCGGAACTCGGCAATGAACTCGGGCAGGTTCTCGGGCGGCACGGCCGTGTCTTCGACAAAGGGCTGGGGCCGTGCCTCGCCCGCCACGTTGCCCAGCAGGCCCACGGCGCGCTTGCGCATGGCATAGACGCGGTGCACCGCTGCATTGCCCGCCGCCAGCGTGTGGCCCAGCCGCTCCACCGAGGCGTCGGCGCCCAGGTGGGCGAGGAAGGCCTGCACGCGGCCATCGACCTCCTGCGGATCGTCGCCGCTGAATTCCACCAGGTTGATGCCCAGCGTAGGGCGCTGGCCGTCCTGCGGGAAGTACTCGGCCACGCTGCTCCAGACGAAGTCCTTCATGGCCAGCAACAGCACCTTGGAATCCACCGTCTCGATGGACAGCGGCCGGTGCGCCATCAGCGCGCGCGCATCGCGCAGCGCATCCATGAAGCCCGCATAGCGCACGTTGACCAACACCGAATAGCGGGGAATGGGCAGCACGTTGAGCTTCGCCTCCACCACGAAGCCCAGCGAGCCTTCGGCGCCGCACAGCACGCTGTTGAGGTTGAAGCGCCCGTCGCCTACGCGCAGATGGGCCAGGTCATAGCCGGTGAGGCAGCGGTTGAGCTTGGGGAATCTGGCCTCGATCAACTCCGCCTGGTCCTCGCTGATGCGCCGCGCCGTGCGGTGCACCTTGCCGATGCGGCCCGAATCGGCGCACATGCGCTCCAGCGCCTCGGCATCCAGCGGCGCGCTGTGCAGGCGCTCGCCGCCGAGCAGCACGAAGTCCAGCGCCAGCACGTGGTCGCGCGTCTTGCCATAGGTGCAGCTGCCCTGCCCGCTGGCATCGGTGTTGATCATCCCGCCGATGGTGGCGCGGTTGGAGGTGGACAGCTCGGGGGCAAAGAACAGCCCGTATGGCTTGAGCGCGGCGTTGAGCTGGTCCTTGACCACGCCTGCCTGCACGCGCACCCAGCGCTGCTCGGCATTGATTTCGAGGATGCCGTTCATGTGCCGCGACAAGTCCATGGTCACGCCATGCGTGAGCGACTGCCCGTTCGTGCCTGTGCCGCCGCCGCGCGGTGTCAGCACCACATCGCGGAACTCAGGCCGCGCCAGCACCTGCGCCGCGCTGGCCACATCCTCGGCGTGACGCGGGTAGATGGCCGCCTGCGGCATGCGCTGGTAGATGGAGTTGTCCGTGGCCAGCACGGTGCGGCTGGCATGGTCCGTGTCCACGTCGCCCTCGAAGCCGGCGGCCTTCAACGCTTCAAGAAACTCAAGGTATTGGGCAGGCACGGGGGCGCTGGCGTGGGGCAGTGGGGCAATCGACATGGACGGCAAGGTGGGGAGATTTGTTGCAGGCGATCAGCCCAGAAAACCCATGCATGCAATACACGATTTCAGGCCGACCATGGCCGCAAGTATCCCTACACTCTTCCTCTGGAACAAACGAAAATTGCTGCCGCAAACACTGCATAAAACTCATGAATTACCGACGACTGACGCCCTCCATGTCCCTGCTGCTGGTCTTCGAGGCGGCCGCGCGCCACGAAAGCTATGCGCGTGCGGCCGAGGAGCTGTCGCTCAGCCAGAGCGCCATCAGCCGGCAGGTGCAGACGCTGGAGGCGCAGCTGGGCATCAGCCTGTTCCGCCGCGAGGGCCGCACGGTGCGCCTGACCGATGTGGGGCGCCGCTACTTCATCGACCTGGGCGCCGCGCTGGGCCGCATACGCAGCGCCACCCTGCAGGCCATGTCACGCCAGTCCGGCGGCGGCACGCTCAACCTGGCCACCCTGCCCACCTTCGGCTCCAAATGGCTGCTGCCGCACCTGCATGGCTTCTACCAGGCGCAGCCCGGGGTGACGATGCACATCCACTCGCGCATCGGCGATATCGATTTCGACAGCGCAGAGATAGACGCCGCCATCACCGTGGGCACGGGAGACTGGCCCGGGCTGACCGCGCATCGCCTGTACCACGAGTTTCTGGTGGCGGTGGCCAGCCCGCAGGCGCTGCAGCAGGCCGGGCAGGCAGCAGCCTCGCCGGATTGGGCGGGCCAGCAGGTGCTGCTCACGGTGGCCAGCAACCGGCAGGCCTGGAGCGAGTGGTTCACGCACTATCGGCTCGATCACCGGCAGATGCGGATAGGGCCGAGCTTCGAGCTGACCTCGCACCTGATACAGGCCGTGCTGGCAGGCATGGGCGTGGGCCTGGTGCCACGGGTACTGGTGGAAGAGGAGATAGCGCGCGGTGAGCTGCACGTGGTGGGAGACGCCATCCCCAGCCAGCGCAGCTACTACCTGGTCTATCCCGAGAGGAACGCGACACTGCCGGCGCTGGTAGCCTTCCGGCAATGGCTGCTTGCAACCTGCGCCCAGGGTTGATTCCTGCGCAACGGCCGCTCCCCTTCAGCGGTTGGTAGCGGCTGACGATGGCACAAAGAAAAACGGACCACAGCCAGAAGCTGTGGTCCGTATTCATTTATGGTCGGCGTGGCGGGATTCGAACTCGCGACCCCTTGCACCCCATGCAAGTGCGCTACCAGGCTGCGCTACACGCCGAAGAATTCAATTATATACAGCTTTTTGCTCTCAAATAGAAAGCAGCGCACGAATCTGCAAAAGCTCCTCGCGCACGGCCTCCGGCTCCAGCGGAACGCTGGCCGCGGCATCGCCACCGAGCAGCGGCGCGGCAGCCGGCGCCGACACCACGACACCGGCCTGCATCGCGGGAACCACGGCAGACCCCGAGGCCTCACGCAGGCGGTTGCGCGCGCCGTTGATGGTGAAGCCCTGTTCGTACAGCAGCTCACGGATGCGCCGGATCATGAGCACTTCGTGGTGCTGGTAGTAGCGGCGATTGCCGCGCCGCTTCATGGGACGCAGCTGCGTGAACTCCTGCTCCCAATAGCGCAGCACATGCGGCTTGACGTCGCACAGATCCGCGACCTCACCGATGGTGAAGTAGCGCTTGGCGGGAATCTGGGGCAGAAGTGAAGCCATGGCAAATGTGGATGAGGTCAGGATGTGCAATGCCGCTGGTGCGCGGATGCCGATCCGGGAAGAAGGCCGAGCCTACTGCACAGCTCGCTTGCAGGCCAGCACCCTGTCGTAAAAACAGCCCATCCACCGCAAGGCAGACAGGCTGACGACAGCTGGGCCACGGCAAGCCGGGCCCCGGGGGGCGACCCTTCAGGACGCGGAGCCCGTCGTGCCTTCCTGGATCTGCTCCTTGAGCTTGCTGCTCGCATGGAAGGTCACGACGCGGCGCGCCTCGATCGGAATGGCCTCGCCCGTGCGCGGATTGCGCCCCGGACGCGGTGCCTTGGTGCGGATCTGGAAGTTGCCGAAGCCCGACAGCTTCACATCCTCGCCCGTCACCAGGCTTTGCGAGATCAGCTCGAAGAACGCATCCACCATTTCCTTGGATTCGCGCTTGTTCAGGCCGATCTCGTCGAACAGCAGGTCCGCCAGTTGCGCCTTGGTCAGCGCGGGCGAATCAAGACTTTCCACCGTCAGTTCCATCACGGGATCTCCTTTCACGGCATGGGCCTTCCATCAGGCGCGCAGGCGCGCGCCCAGGCGTTGCTGCAGCTGCTCGAGCACGGCCTGCACGGCCTGTTCGATCTGCACATCGGTCAGCGAGCTGTCGTCATGGCCCAGCGTCAGGCGCACGGCCAGGCTCTTTTCGTCCTGCGCCAGCGCGCCCGGTGCCGCTGTCTCGCCGGCCTTGAGCGCCTTGGGACGGAACACATCGAACAGCACGGCAGAGCGCAGCAGGCCGCCGGTCTGGGCAGCTTCCACTGCCTGCATCAGCTGAGCATGCGTGGCCTTTTCGTTCACGACCACGGCAATGTCGCGCTCCACGGCCTGGTGCTTGGCCACGGGCTTGAACACCGGCACCTCGCGCGCCAGCACGGCATCGAGCTCCAGCTCGAACAGCACGGGCGCCTGGGCCAGATCCCATTGCTGGCGCCACTGGGGATGCAGCTCGCCGACGAAGCCGATGGACTGGCCATCGAGCAGCACGCGCGCGCAGCGGCCCGGGTGCATGGCAGGATGCTCGGCCGGCTCGAACACGGGCTTGCGCGGCGCCAGCAGCGCCTCGACATCGCCCTTGACGTCGTAGAAGTCCACCTTGGCTTCGGCGCGGCCCCATTGCAGCTGCTCTCCAGCACCCCAGGCCAGGCCCGCCACGCGCATGGGCTGGTAGAAGCCCTTGACCGTGGTGTCGCTGTCAACAACGCTGTCATCCTTGAGGAAGACACGGCCCAGCTCGAACACGCGCACGCGCTCGGCCTTGCGGTCGGCATTGAACTTGAGCACCTGCATGAGCGAGCCAATGAGGCTGGAGCGCATCACGCTGAGCTGGCTTGCGATGGGGTTGAGCAGCTGGATGGGATTGGCGTTGCCAGCCAGATCCTTCTCCCACGCGGCTTCCACAAAGCTGAAGTTGATGGTTTCCTGGTAGCCCAGATCGGCCAGCGCGCGGCGCACGGCGAACTGGCTGCGGCGGTTTTCGGCGCGCAGCTTGGGCGCAATGGGCGCCAGCGGCTTGGTCGTGGGCAGGTTCTCGTAACCCACCATGCGCGCCACTTCCTCGATCAGGTCTTCCTCGATGTTGATGTCGAAGCGGAAGCTGGGCGGCGTGACGGTGAGCACGCCATCGCCCTGCTCCACCGGCAGGCCCAGGCCGGCCAGCGCATCGAGGCACTGCTGCTGCGTGAGCGGCATGCCGATGACCTTGGCCGCACGCGCCACGCGCAGCGTGACGGGCTTGGGCTGGGGCATGTTGGCCTGCTGGTCGTCGATGGGGCCGCAGACGGTCTCGGGCGTGCCGCAGATCTGCAGCACCAGCTCGGTGATGCGCTCGATGTGCTCGACCGTCAGTTCGGGATCGACACCCCGCTCGAAGCGGTGGCCCGCATCGGTGGAGAAGTTGTAGCGGCGCGAACGGCCGGCAATCGACTTGGGCCACCAGAATGCGGCCTCGATGTAGATGTGGCGCGTGTCGTCGGACACGGCTGTGGCGTCGCCGCCCATGATGCCGGCCAGCGACTCGACTTCGCGGTCATCGGCGATCACGCCCACCTGTCCATCCACGGTGACGGTGTTGCCGTTGAGCAGCTTGAGCTGCTCGCCTTCCGTGCCCCAGCGCACCTGCAGGCCGCCGTGGATCTTGTCCAGGTCGAAGATGTGCGAAGGACGGCCCAGCTCGAACATCACATAGTTGGAGATGTCCACCAGCGGCGCCACGCTGCGCTGGCCGCAGCGCGCCAGGCGATCGACCATCCACTGCGGCGTCTTCGCCTGGGTGTTGACATTGCGCACCACGCGGCCCGAGAAGCGGCCGCACAGGTCGGGCGCCTCGATCTTCACGGCCAGCCTGTCCTGCACGCCCACGGCGGCAGGCGTGAACGACTGGGGCTTGAGCGGCGCGCCGGTCAGCGCAGCCACTTCGCGCGCCACGCCGTAGACGCTCAGGCAATGCGCCAGATTGGGCGTGAGCTTGAGCGTGAGCAGCGTGTCATCCAGGTTCAGGTATTCGCGGATGTTCTGGCCCAGAGGCGCGTCCAGCGGCAGCTCCATCAGGCCGCCATGGTCCTCGGACAGCTTGAGCTCGCGTGCCGAGCACAGCATGCCGAAGCTCTCCACACCGCGCAGCTTGCCGATCTTGATCAGGAAAGGCTTGCCATCTTCACCGGGCGGCAGCTCGGCGCCCACCGTGGCGCAGGGCACGCGGATGCCCACGCGCGCGTTGGGCGCGCCGCAGACGATGGTCAGCAGCTCGGGTCCGCCCACATCGACCTGGCACACGCGCAGGCGATCGGCATTGGGATGCTGCTCGGCAGCCTTGATCTCACCGACGACGATCTTGGTGAACGGCGGCGCCACGGGCTCCAGCTCCTCCACCTCCAGGCCGGCCATGGTCAGGGTGTCGGCCAGTTCTTGGGTGGTCAGCGGCGGATTGCAGAACTCGCGCAGCCAGGATTCGGGAAATTGCATATCAGACTCTTTGGCGTTGGTTCAGTCCGCGCGCCGTGGCGCTGGCGGACTCTTTGGCGAAGGCTTGCAGCCGGATCAACGGAATTGCGACAGGAAGCGGATATCGCCGTCAAAAAACAGTCGCAGATCGTTGACGCCATAGCGCAGCATGGTCAGGCGGTCAGGCCCCATGCCAAAGGCAAAGCCGATGTACTTTTCGGGGTCCAGCCCCATGTTGCGCACCACGTTGGGGTGCACCTGGCCGGAGCCGGCCACTTCCAGCCAGCGGCCGGCCAGCGGGCCGCTCTGGAACTGGATGTCGATCTCGGCGCTGGGCTCGGTGAAGGGGAAGAAGCTGGGGCGAAAGCGCAGCACCAGGTCGTCGCTCTCGAAGAAGGTCTTGCAGAAGTCGGTGAAGACCACCTTCAGGTCCTTGAAGCTGACGTTCTCGCCAATCCACAGGCCTTCGCACTGGTGGAACATGGGCGAGTGCGTGGCATCGCTGTCCACGCGGTAGGTGCGGCCCGGCGCGATCACGCGGATCTCGGGCATGCCCTGGCCGGCGTCGAGCCGCTCACGGTATTTCTTGACGTGCTGCACAGCGTGGCGCACCTGCATGGGGCTGGTGTGCGTGCGCAGCAGATTGGGAGCCTGTTCCGTGCCGCCTTCCACGTAGAAGGTGTCGTGCATGGAACGGGCGGGATGGTCTTCCGGCGTGTTCAGCGCCGTGAAGTTGAACCAGTCGGACTCGATCTCGGGGCCCTCGGCCACATCGAAGCCCATGGAGCCGAAGATGCCCTCGATGCGCTCCAGCGTCAGCGACACGGGGTGCAGGCCGCCCTGCCCGCGGCGACGGCCCGGCAAGGTCACATCCAGCACCTCGGCCTTCAGGTGGGCCTGCAGTTCGGCATCGGCCAGGGCCTTGCGGCGCGCGGTCAGCGCGGCCTCGATGCCTTGCTTGGCCACGTTGATGGCGGCTCCGCGCGACTTCTTCTCTTCGACGGAAAGCTGCGCCATGCCCTTCATGAGCTCGGTCACCTTGCCCGACTTGCCCAGAAACTGCGCCTTGGCGTTTTCCAGATCAGCGGGGGTTTGTGCCTGCGCGAACAGCTGCTGCGCGCTCTCGACCAGAGAATCCAACTCGTTCATATCGACTCTTTATCGACTGTGAAAAGAAACAAGGGCTAGCAGCCTTTTCAAGCCCTAGCCCTTGCTGTTTGCGCTGCAGACCATCACGAGGATGGCCGCAGACCGTTATCTCAAGCAGCCAGCTTGGCCTTGACTTGATCAACGATGCTGCTAAACGCAGCCTTGTCGTGCACCGCGATATCGGCCAGCATCTTGCGGTCGATCTCGATGGCTGCCTTCTTCAGGCCGTTGGCGAACTGGCTGTAGGTCAGGCCCAGTTCACGTGCAGCGGCGTTGATACGGGCGATCCACAGACGGCGGAACACGCGCTTCTTGGCACGGCGGTCACGGTAGGCATATTGCCCAGCCTTCATCACCGCCTGCTTGGCGATGCGGAAGACATTGCCGCGGCGGCCGCGGAAACCCTTGGAAAGGGCCAGAACTTTTTTGTGACGGGCGCGGGCCGTTACACCACGTTTGACGCGAGGCATGTGTTTTCTCCTTGTTCGTCAGTGAATTACAGGCCAGCCATCGGCAGCATTTGTGCGATAGAGCCCATGTTGGTCTCATGCACAGACACTGCACCACGCAGGTGACGCTTGTTCTTGGTGGTCTTCTTGGTCAAGATGTGACGCTTGAAGGCTTGACCGCGCTTGACGGTGCCACCGGGACGAACGCGAAAACGCTTCTTCGCGCTGCTCTTGGTCTTCATTTTGGGCATTTGAATGCTCCTGTTGTTTGTGCTCGTGAGGCGGCTCGCAACACTGCGCGCACTTGCTGGCCCCGAGACACTTCTGTGCCAGCCCGAAGGCCGGCAAGAACAAGGGACATGGAAACCATGTCCCTTGCATCGCACGCCCCGCGCAATCGACTCGCGCACGGCCTGCAAATTCTGTCGCCCCTCAACGAAGGGCGAAACCGCGATTATGCCTTATCAGCCACCGCAGGTGCAGCAGAAACTTCTGCCGGCTTGCCGCCAGCTGTGGGCTTCTTGCGCGCAGGGGCGATCATCATCACCATCTGGCGGCCTTCCAGCTTGGGGAACTGCTCCACCTGGATGGAATCCGCCAGATCGTCACGCAGACGGTTCAGCAGATCCAGACCAATCTGCTGGTGCGTGATTTCACGGCCGCGGAACCGCAGCGTGATCTTGCACTTGTCACCATCGGCCAGGAAACGGCGGATGTTGCGCAGCTTGATGTTGTAGTCGCCGTCGTCGGTACCAGGGCGGAATTTCACTTCCTTGATTTCGATGACGGTCTGCTTGGCCTTGGCTTCGGCAGCCTTCTTCTGTTCAAGGTACTTGAACTTGCCATAGTCCATCAACCGGCAGACAGGTGGAGTGGCAGTGGCGGCAATTTCCACCAGGTCCACGTCCAACTCGCCCGCCATGCGCAGCGCTTCCTGCAGAGGCACGATGCCCAGCGGCTCGTTCTCCGGGCCGGACAGACGCACTTCAGGCGCCATGATTTCACGGTTGAGACGATGCTTGCGCTCTTCACGGTGGCGCCGATCACGAAATTCAGTAGCTATGGTTCTCACCCTTGGATTTAAGTTGCTACAACAGCGTAGCCGCTTGTGTGCAGTACACGCAAGCGGCTACCGCCTTTGGAGATGCTCCATCAGGCCTTCGCCGCGATGTCCTTGGCCACGAGTTCAATGAACGCATCGACCGACATCACACCGAGGTCCTTGTTGCCCCGTGCGCGCACTGCCACTGCACCAGCGGCCTTCTCCTTGTCGCCAGCAACAAGGATGTAAGGCAGCTTTTGCAACGAATGCTCCCGTATTTTATACGTAATCTTTTCGTTGCGCAGATCTGTCGCCACCCTAAGGCCTTGATTCGGAAATGCTTTTTGCAGCTTTTGTGCGACTTCCCGCACATAGTCCGCCTGCGCGTCGGTGATATTGAGCACAGCGGCCTGCACGGGAGCCAACCAGGTCGGCATGGCACCAGCGTGCTGCTCGATGAGAATGCCGATGAAACGCTCCAGGCTGCCGACGATGGCACGGTGCAGCATCACGGGGCGATGGCGGTCGCCATCCTCGCCCACGTACTCCGCATCCAGGCGCTCGGGCATGGAGAAATCCACCTGGATGGTTCCGCACTGCCACTGGCGGCCGATGGCGTCCTTGAGCGTGTACTCGATCTTGGGGCCGTAGAACGCGCCATCGCCGGGCGAGATCACGTACTCGCAGCCCGAAGCCTCCAGGCTGTTGATCAGCGCAGCTTCTGCCTTGTCCCAGCTTTCATCGGAGCCGATGCGCGCCTCGGGGCGCGTGGCGACCTTGTAGATGATGTCGCTGAAGCCGAAGTCCGCGTAGACCTTTTGCAGCAGCGTGGTGAAGGCCAGCACTTCGGGCTGGATCTGGTCTTCGGTACAGAAGACGTGGCCGTCATCCTGCGTGAAGCCGCGCACGCGCATGATGCCGTGCAGGCCGCCCGTGGGCTCGTTGCGGTGGCACTGGCCGAATTCGCCGTAGCGCAGCGGCAGGTCGCGGTAGCTCTTGATGCCCTGCTTGAAGATCAGGATGTGGCCGGGGCAGTTCATCGGCTTGAGCGCGTAGTCGCGCTTTTCCGACTCGGTCGTGAACATGTTCTCGCGGTACTTGTCCCAGTGGCCAGTCTTCTCCCACAGGGTCTTGTCCAGGATCTGCGGACCCTTGACTTCCTGATAGCCGTTGTCGCGGTACACGCGGCGCATGTACTGCTCGACCTCTTGCCACAGGGACCAGCCCTTCGGGTGCCAGAACACGGTGCCCGGCGAGTGCTCGTCGATGTGGAACAGGTCCAGTTCGCGGCCCAGCTTGCGGTGGTCGCGCTTTTCAGCCTCCTCCAGCATGTGAAGGTACTGCTGCAGGTCGTCCTTCGATGCCCAGGCCGTGCCGTACACGCGCTGCAGCATCTCGTTGCGATGGTCGCCACGCCAGTAGGCGCCAGCCACCTTCATCAGCTTGAAGAACTTGAGCTTGCCGGTGCTGGGCACGTGCGGGCCGCGGCACAGATCCTCGAAGCTGCCTTCGCGGTACAGGCTCACATCCTCATTGGAGGGGATGCTGGCGATGATCTCGGCCTTGTAGTTCTCGCCGATGCCCTTGAAGTACGCAACGGCCTCGTCGCGCGGCAGCACGCGGCGCACCACGGGCTCGTCCTTGGCGGCCAGTTCGGCCATGCGCTTTTCGATGGCGACCAGATCCTCAGGGGTGAAGGGGCGCTTGTACGAGAAGTCGTAGTAGAAGCCGTTCTCGATCACGGGACCGATGGTGACCTGGGCCTCCGGGAATAGCTCCTTGACCGCATAGGCCAGCAAGTGGGCCGTGGAATGGCGGATCACCTCCAGGCCATCGGCGTCCTTGGCCGTCACGATGGACAAGGGCATGTCCTTGTCGATGACGAAGCTGGTGTCCACCACCTTGGCGTCATCGCCAGCCCCCACCTTGCCGGCCAGTGCCGCTTTGGCAAGGCCTGCGCCTATGGATGCGGCCACTTCGGCCACGGTGACGGGGCCGGGGTACTCACGTTGCGAACCATCGGGAAGCGTAATGTGGATCATGGGATTCCTAAAATATTTCTCAGGGGGCGCGCATCCCCCAAAAGCAAAAAGCGCGGAGCCAGGTCCGCGCTTTCTTGGGGTCGAGTGAATCTCGTGCAGGCGCGAACCGCCAGCCGCTAGCGGCCGGTGTACATCTCCGATGTAGTTCGCGGTGTCATAACCATGATGCCTTTCTCGCCCTTGTCAGTTGTTGTCAATTGAAAACTTCCGCCATTTTAACCCCAGCAAAGAAAAAGCGCCCGAAGCACAAGGCCCCGGACGCTTTCTCACCCCTATCTACCTGAAGTTGCACTCACCGAAGCCGCGCTTCAGTGGAATTGCTCCTCTTCCGTGGAGCCGGTCAGTGCCTTGACGCTGGACGAGCCACCCTGGATCACCGTGGTCACGTCGTCGAAGTAGCCTGCACCCACTTCCTGCTGGTGGGACACGAAGGTGTAGCCTTGTTCGCGGGCTGCGAATTCGGGCTCCTGCACCATGTTCACGTAGTGCTTCATGCCTTCGCCGTTGGCGTAGGCGTGGGCAAACTTGAAGGTGTTGAACCAGTTGATGTGAATGCCGGCCAGCGTGATGAACTGGAACTTGTAGCCCAGCGCAGACAGGTCTTCCTGGAAGGAGGCGATCTGGCTGTCGTTGAGGTTCTTCTTCCAGTTGAACGAAGGCGAGCAGTTGTAGCTCAGCAGCTTGCCTGGGCAGGCAGCATGCACGGCCTGGGCGAACTCGCGGGCAAAGCCGATGTCGGGCACGCCGGTTTCGCACCACACCAGGTCGGCATAGGGCGCATAGGCCACACCGCGGCTGATGGACTGCTCCATGCCATTGCGGACACGGTAGAAGCCTTCCTGTGTGCGCTCGCCGGTCAGGAACGGCTTGTCGTTGGCATCGTGATCGGAGGTGATCAGGTTGGCGGCTTCAGCGTCGGTGCGGGCCAGCACGATGGTAGGCACGCCCATCACGTCAGCGGCAAAGCGGGCGGAGATCAGCTTCTCGACGGCTTCCTGGGTGGGCACCAGAACCTTGCCGCCCATGTGGCCGCACTTCTTCACAGCAGCCAGTTGGTCCTCGAAGTGCACGCCGGCTGCGCCAGCGGCAATCATGTTCTTCATCAGTTCGAAAGCGTTGAGCACGCCGCCAAAGCCGGCTTCCGCATCGGCAACGATAGGCAGGAAGTAGTCGATGAATTCCTTGTCGCCGGGATTGATGCCACGGCCCCATTGGATTTCGTCGGCACGCTTGAAGGTATTGTTGATGCGGCGCACCATGGTGGGCACCGAGTCATAGGCGTACAGCGACTGGTCGGGGTACATGGTTTCGCTGGTGTTGCCATCGGCAGCCACCTGCCAGCCCGACAGGTACACCGCTTCCAGGCCAGCCTTGGCCTGTTGCATGGCCTGGCCTGCGGAGATGGCACCAAAGGCATTCACATAGCCTTTCTTGGCACCGCCGTTGATCCTGTCCCAGAGCAGTTCCGCGCCACGCTGGGCCAGTGTGTATTCAGGCTGCAGGCTGCCGCGCAGACGCACCACGTCGGCGGCGCTGTAGCCGCGCTTGACGCCCTTCCAACGGGGGTTCTGCGCCCAGTCTTTCTCAAGGGCGGAAATTTGCTGTTCACGGCTCAGTTGCTGGGTCAGGGATTGGGGCATGTTGCTCTCCTGGTAGGTGGTTGAAACAAGCGGCTTTCTTGCGTCGGCCTTGGGATCAAATTTAAGTCTTATAGAAGACCTCATCAACATCTTGTGTCTTATACAAGACTAAATTTTTCATCATATAAATCAACGAGTTATTTTCATATTTTTCAATATGAAATCACATTTCTCGTATTGAGAAAAATTGGCGCAATGCAGCATTTCAGTATTTCACAATGCAAAACATGAATTCCATGCCATGAAAAGTCACCACAGCATGGCAAGCGTCCGCGACAGGCACATGTCACGCACACCGAACGCGCTCACAGGTACCATCGCGCGTTCAGGTGGCGCTCCCGCCTCTCAAACCAGCACTTGCCGTGAACACCTCCCATCGCAGATCTGCCTATGCCTGCCTGGCGCTGAGCATGTCCCTGGTCGGCAGCTATGTCGCCCTCTCCAAGCCTCTGGCGGCCATTTTTCCGGTGCTGCTGCTGGCCTGGCTGCGCTTTGGCATCGGGGCCATCGCCATGCTGCGCTGGCTGCGCAAGCCGGCGGACGAGGCACCCCTGTCTCGGCGCACGCAGGGCCTGCTGTTTCTTGAGTCGCTGTTCGGCAACTTTCTCTTCACCATCTGCATGGTGACTGGAGTGAGCCTGACAAGTGCCGTCACGGCCGGCGTCACCATGGCTGCCATCCCTGCTGCCGTGGCCTTGATGAGCTGGCTGTTTCTGCGCGAGCGCGTGGCTGCGCGCACCTGGCTGGCCATCGCGCTGGCCGTGGCGGGCATCGGCCTGTATGCACTGTCCCGCCCGGACGCTGGCGCCGCCTCGGCAGCATCAGCATCAGCCTCACCGCAGGCTTGGCTGGGGCAGATGCTGCTGGTCGGCGCCGTGCTTTGCGAGGCGTTTTACGCCGTCATCGGCAAGCGCCTGACCACGTCCCTGGGGCCCAAGCGCATCACATCCATCGTCAATCTCTGGGGATTTGCGCTGTCTACGCCCTTCGGGCTGTATCTGGCCTGGCGCTTCGACTTCGGCAGCGTGGCATGGAGCATCTGGGGTCTGTTGCTGTTCTACGCCCTTGCCGCCTGTGTGTGGACCGTGTGGTTGTGGATGACGGGCTTGCGCAATGTGCCAGCCTCCCAGGCCGGCACCTTTACGGTACTGCTGCCGATCAGCGCTGCCGTGGTCGGCATGTGCGTGCTGGGCGAACGGATCACATCCATGCAGGCGCTGGCCTTTGCGATCGCCCTGCTGGGCATTCTCGTGGCCACCTGGCCGGGCAGAAAACGCCTTGCACAACACCCTTCCGCGAGCGGTGCCAGCCCCTTCTAAAAACGCTGCCGCCGACGGCCAACCTGCCAGGGCGGCCCTCGAAAGCAAGCCAGAATGCAAAAACTCCTCAAAAAACAGCGCCACAGCAACAAATCGAGGCAAAAATTTGACGGGTAAGCTTGGAAGAGCGTTTTTTTCCCATTAGCATCAGCCTGCCAGTGGATAGCGACGGTTTTTCGCTGGTAAAGAATCCACTCCATACTAGGAACAAGCAACATGGCAACTGCAAAGAAGGCAACGGCTGCTCCGGCAGCTCCCGCAAAGAAGCGCACTCCCAACGCCGCCTTCATGAAACCCCTCACCCCCAGCCCCGCTCTGGCTGCCGTGGTGGGTTCCACTCCCCTGCCCCGCACCGAGATCATCAGCAAGCTGTGGGTCTACATCAAGGCCAACAAGCTGCAAGACGCTGCCAACAAGCGCATGATCAACGCCGACGCGAAGCTCAAGGAAGTGTTCGGCAAGCCCCAAGTCTCGATGTTCGAGATGGCTGGCCTGATCGGCAAGCACGTCAAGTAATCCTCGGGCCTGCGCCACGACGGATGAAAGCCGGCCCCTGGGCCGGCTTTTCTTTTTTCCGGGATGCCATCTCCTCTTCTTGCCGGAGATGCTGCACACCGACAACATTCCAATGCCATGAGCCAAGTGCCCGCGCTGCAAGCCGTTCCCGACGGCATCATCAATCTGGCCGACCACGAGGCGCATGCGCAGCAGCGGATGGACGACAACGCCTGGGCCTATTTCTCGGGCGGCGCGGCCGATGAGCGCAGTCTTGCGGCCAACCGCAGCGCCTGGGACGCGCTCACACTGTGGCCGCGCGTGCTCCGCCCCCTTGCAGGCGGTCACACCCGGCTGCAGTTGCTGGGCAGGGAGCTGGCCTGCCCGCTGCTGGTGGCCCCCATGGCCTTCCAGCGCATGGCCCATGAGGACGCAGAGCTTGCAACCGCCTATGCCGCTGCGGCGCTGGGCGCGGGCATGGTGCTCAGCACACAGGCCAGCCTGCCGCTGGAGACAGTGGCACAGGCAGCCCGGCTCACGCCTGGCCATGGCCCTTTGTGGTTCCAACTCTATCTGCAGCATGACCGTGGCTTCACCACGCAACTGATCAAGCGCGCAGAGGCCGCAGGCTACGAAGCGCTGGTGCTGACGGTGGACGCACCCACCAGCGGTGTGCGGGACCGTGAACGCCGCACGCGCTTTTGTCTTCCGCCGGGAGTGTCTGCCGTCAATCTGCAGGGGATGGCGCCACTTGCAGCCATGCAACTCGCACCAGGCCAGAGCCCCCTGTTCGACGGCCTGCTGCACCATGCACCTACCTGGGATGACGTCGCCTGGCTGCAGCAGCAGACACGGCTGCCGCTGCTGCTCAAGGGCGTGCTCCACCCGGCCGATGCGCTGCAGGCCGCGAGACTGGGAGTAGCGGGCATCATCGTCTCCAACCATGGAGGGCGCACGCTGGACACCGCACCGGCCACGGCAACAGCCCTAGCCCGTGTGGCCAGGGCCGTGCGCGGCGCGGGCCACGAGCTCCCCTTGCTGGCCGACGGGGGCATACGGCGCGGCACAGACGTGCTCAAGGCGATCGCCCTCGGTGCGACGGCGGTTCTGATAGGCCGCCCCGTACTCTGGGGGCTGGCCAATGCGGGCGCCGCCGGCGTGGCCCATGTGCTCAGGTTGCTGCGCGATGAACTGGAGATCGCCATGGCGCTGACAGGGTGTGCCACCCTTGCCCAGGCCACTGTGGAACTACTGGATACCGAGTAAAGCCGAGCGCCATACAGCCCTACAGACAACCAAGAATTGCAAATGCGATGAATTCTCATTTATAATTTTTCATCCTATCAATAGCCAGCCACTACTGCCTGTAGCCATGATCGTCTGTGTATGCCGCCGGGTTTCCGACCGTGAGATCGCACGCCACGCTCATGCGGGCATGAGCTTTGACGAGATCCAATTCGAATTGGGTATCGCCATGCAGTGCGGCCGCTGCGAGAGCTGCGCCCGGGATGTGGTGGCGCAATGCTGCGCCAGCCAGCCCGTGGCGGCCATCCACAACGAGGTCGCGGCCCAGACCGTCCAGCTTGCCAACAACATTCTGGAGAGCAAAGCATGGTCCTCCTCTCAGCACTTGTCGGCAGCCTGATCCTCGTCGTTACATGCACCTGGTGGATTCTGCGCAGCTGATACTCCGTCTTCCGAGCGACAGCACCCGGCTCCCATACGCTGACCGCTCCTTCTGTCTCTATGTCCCAGTCTGATCGTTTTGGCCCCCCCGGGGGCCTTGGCCGTAACGTGGCCATCGCGGGTTCGGTCGTGGTCTTGCATGCAGCAACCCTTTGGGCGATGCAGCATGGCCTGCTCCAGCGCGCACCCGAAGAGGTCATCGTGCCAGCCCAGGTGATTGCGGAATTCATTTCGCCACCCGCTCCCGAGCCCGAGGCACCCAAGCCCCCTCCTCCGCCACCACCTCCCAAACCGCAGCCGGTCGTGAAGAAGGCACCGCCGCTGCCCAAGGCCATTGCCGACCCCAAGCCTGCACCTGCGGCGCCGCGCGGCACGCTGGACGACGAGCCCAAGCCCGTGGTGGAGGCACCGCCGGCACCGCCCGCCCCTCCTGCGCCGCCAGCGCCTCCCGCTCCCCCGGCACCACCGGCTCCGCCCAAGATCGAATTGCCGTCCAACAACGCGGCCTACCTCAACAACCCGGCCCCCAACTACCCCGCCATCAGCAGGCGCATGGGGGAACAGGGAACGGTCACGCTGCGCATCTTCGTGGACGCGCAAGGCCTGCCTCAAAAGATCGAGGTCAGCAAATCCAGCGGCTACGACCGTCTGGACCAGCAGGCCGTGGACGGCGTCAAGAACTGGAAATTCGTCCCCGGCAAGAGCAACGGCACGCCAACCCCCATGTGGGTCACCGTCCCGGTCAAATTCACCCTCAATTGATTCTCAGGAGTATCCATGGATTCCCAATTCGGCATTGCCCACGTCTGGACGCAGGGAGACTTCGTCACCCGTGCCGTCGCCATCATCCTGCTGGCCATGTCGGTGGCCTCTTGGCTCGTGATGATCATCAAGGCCCTGGACATCGTGAAGTTCAAGAAGCTGGCGCGCAACGCCCAGGATTTCTGGCACAGCCCCGACCTGGCCAGCGGCCTGGAAAAGCTGGGCGATGACCGCTCCAACCCCTTCCGCTACCTGGTGCTCGAAGGCCGCGAAGCCACCGCCCACCACCGCAAGACCAGCGCCCACCTGCATGACACGCTGGACATCAGCGACTGGGTGACCCGCTGCATGCGCAACGGCATCAGCGAGTTCACCGCCCGCCTGCAATCGGGCCTGGCCATTCTGGCTTCCGTGGGCTCGACCGCTCCCTTCATCGGCCTGTTCGGCACCGTCTGGGGCATCTACCACGCGCTGGTCGCCATCGGCCTGTCCGGCCAGTCCTCGATCGACAAGGTCGCGGGCCCCATCGGTGAAGCGCTGATCATGACCGCCCTGGGCCTGGCCGTGGCGATTCCCGCCGTGCTCGGCTACAACGCCGTGGTGCGTGGCAACAAGTCCATCCTCAACGCCCTCAACAGCTTTGCCCACGACATGCACGCCTACTTCGTGACCGGCGCCCGCGTGTCCATCGACGGCAAGGAAGCCGGCAACGTGCTGCCGCTGAAGAAAGGCGCGTAAGCCATGGCATTCGGAACAATGGACGATGACGGCGAAGAGGTGATGAACGAGATCAACATGACGCCGCTGGTCGACGTCATGCTGGTGCTCCTGATCATCTTCATCATCACCGTGCCGGTGATGAAGCATTCGGTGAACGTGGACCTGCCCCGCGCCACCAACCAGCCCGAGGACGTCAAGCCCGCCACCGTGCGCCTGGCCGTCTCCGCCGATGGCCAGTACCACTGGAATGGCGTTGCCGTCAGCGATACGCAGTTCGAGGAGAACCTCAAGGCCGAGGCGGCCAAGGAGCCGCAACCTGACCTGCATATCCAGGGTGACAAGGAAGTCCGCTACGAGCGCGTGGCCCAGGCCATGGCCGCCGCACAGCGTGCAGGCGTGCGCAAGATCGGCTTCGTGACGGACCCGGCCAAGTAGGCCGTGGCAGGCATTCCTTGCATGGCGATCAACGACAACGGCCCTTCGGGGCCGTTTTTCATTCTCTTCGCGTTGGCAGTGCATCGGGTCGCAGGGATAGGACTGGTCCCAGAAACCACAATGCGAGTAAGTCTCACTTGATTTTCAATTGAGAATTGTTATCATTCACAAAACTTTCCAATTTTTGAGGAATTCCCTGCATGTCTGCCACTTCCGCCGCCACCTCGCATCTGTCCGGCAACTCCAACGCCCAGGCCTTTGCAGCGCTGCAGGCCGCAGCATCTGCAGCCCTGACCGGGGCCGCCAGCGGACTCGACAGCACCTTGCTGCTCAATGGACAAAAGGCTGTGACCATCGTGCACAACGGCACGCCCTACCGCCTGCAGGCCACCAAGCTGGGCAAGCTCATCCTGACCAAATAAGCAAGATTCCGGCCGTCGTCGGATGCCCGACCGGCGGCTTCTTCGTTTCATCGTGGGGCGACCTTGGGACTTCCAGTCTCAGAGGTCGATTAGCCAGCCAACAAAATCTTCGGATTTTGCGTAGCCAAGCATTTTTTCCCCGCGCTGCAGCGCAGATTGACCAAAGAAAAAGCCCCTGTCCATCGGCACAGGGGCTTTTTCTTGGCTGCATGGATCAGTCCCCAGGGACCGATTCATGCAGCATGGGTGCACCAGGGGCTATTACAGGCCCAGAGCAGCAATGCCGGCGCCGGCAACCTGCGCATCCTCGCTGGCCTTGACGCCGCTGACGCCCACGGCGCCCAGGCATTGGCCGTCCTTCATGATGGCCACGCCACCTTCGAGCAGACCGTCCAGCGTGGGCGCGCTCAGGAAGGCCGTGCGGCCGTTGTTGATCATGTCTTCATAGCCCTTGGTGTCGCGGCGGCCCAGGGCCGCCGAGCGGGCCTTGGACGGAGCGATGTGGGCCGACACGGCGGCGGCGCCATCCAGGCGCTGCAGCCACAGCAGGTGGCCGCCGTCATCGACGATGGCAATGGTCACGGCCCACTTGTTCTTCAGCGCCTCGGCTTCTGCGGCGGCGGCAATGGCCTTCACGTCGGCCAGTTCGAGTTCATGCTTAGTCTTCATAAGATTCCAATTATCCATTCCATCACAAATGTCCTATAAGCATAGCAATCGTATGAGGACTGACAATGCATGCGCAGAACAAAACATTCGAAACCAAACCATGGCGGCGGCTCGGGGTATTGCAAGTCGCGCGCAAGCCGCCACCTAGAATGGGCAAGTCGCAACAACACTCCTTCGGAGGACTGGCCACATGAATGATCAAGTCACCACACTGGGCTCTGCGGGCTACGGTGTCTCGCAGCAAGAGCGCAATCGCGTATTGCGCAACACCTACTGGCTGCTGGCCCTGAGTCTTCTCCCCACCGTGCTGGGCGCTTGGCTGGGCGTGGCCACGGGCATCACGCGCTCGCTGAGCGGCGGGTTGGGGCTCATCGTCTTCCTGGGCGGCGCATTCGGCTTCATGTTCGCCATCGAGAAGACAAAGCACTCGGCAGCCGGCATTCCCGTGCTCCTGGGCTTCACGTTCTTCATGGGCCTGATGCTGTCGCGCATGATCGGCATGATCCTGGGCTTCAAGAACGGCTCCGAGCTGATCATGACCGCCTTTGCAGGCACGGCCGGCGTGTTCCTGGTCATGGCCTCGCTGGCCACGGTGATCAAGCGCGACCTGTCGGGCATGGGCAAGTTCCTGTTCGTCGGCGTGCTGGTACTGTTCGTGGGCTCCATCATCAACGTCTTCATCGGCTCCACGGCCGGCATGATGGCGATCTCGGTGGCGGCCATCGGCATCTTCAGCGCCTACATGCTCTATGACCTCAAGCAGATCATGGACGGCGGCGAGACCAACTACATCAGCGCCACGCTGGCTCTGTACCTGGACCTGTTCAACGTGTTCCAGAGCCTGCTGGCCCTGCTGGGCATCATGGGCGGCGAACGCGACTGATGCCGCACGCGGAAGGCTTCGCCTTCCCTGCCGCACACCAAAGGCCTCCTTCGGGAGGCCTTTTGCATGTCCGGGATCATCATTTGTGCAAAGCGGACTCAACTTCTTCCAGGGCCTGCCGATAATCTCCTCAAGATGACCATGCCTAATCTTCCCCGCACCTTCGCCATCCTGCTGCTGCCCACGCTGCTCGCCGGCTGCAAGCTGGATGATATTCCGGGCCTGGGACCGGACCCCCGCACCGTCGCCAAGGAGGCCGAGGCCAAGGCCATCGGCGGGGCGTGCCGCCATGCCCTGCGCGGGCTGGAGGACTGCTACACGCTCAACCCCAAATCTTCCAAGGCCCTGGTGTTTGCAGGCTGGAAGGATATGGACGAATACATGCGCGCCAACAAGATGGAGGGCACGCCTTCGGTCCTGGGCCAAAGCGACCGCCGCCGCAGCGACAAGGACGAGGCGCCTGCCGAGCCGACCTCAGGCCGCAATCGCAGCTGACCCCTTTTGAGATCCGGATTTGAGATCTGGATCCGCCCGTCAAAAAGCCGTGGCCGCCCGAGGGCTCCACGGCTTTTTTCATGGCACGGGCAGCCAGGCCGTCAGTCTGCGCAGCGCTCGAACACCGCCATGCTCTCCACGTGGGCCGTGTGGGGGAACATGTTGACCACGCCTGCCGACACACAGCGATAGCCGGCCAAATGCACCAGAAGGCCGGCATCGCGCGCCAGCGTTGCGGGATTGCAGCTGACATAGACGATGCGCTCGGGAAAGCGCCAGGCCTCATGCCCTGCCGGCAGGGGCTCGGCGCCTTCGGCACCGATGCGCGCCTGGTGGATGTCGGCCAGGGCCTTGGACAGCGCAAACGCGCCTTCGCGCGGCGGATCGACCAGCCACTTGCCGGCCACGCCGTCGGCGAACAGCATCTCGGGCGTCATCTCGAACAGGTTGCGCGCCACAAAGCGCGTGGGCGCGAGCTTGTCGCCCTCTGCGCGCTGTGCGTTGTTGGCCGCGTAGTTTTCATGGGAGCGCTTGACCAGGGTATCGCTGCCCTCGATGCCCAGCACCTCGCGCGCCTGCGTGGCCAGGGGAAGGGTGAAGTTGCCCAGACCGCAGAACCAGTCGATCACGCGCTCGTCATTCTTGACATCCAGCAGGCGCAGCGCACGCGTGACCAGCACGCGGTTGATGTGCGGATTGACCTGGGTGAAGTCCGTGGGCTTGAACGGCATGGTGATGCCGAAATCGGGCAGGCCGTAGTCAAGCTGGGCGCCTCCCTGCTCCATGAGGTGCACGGTGTCCGGGCCCTTGGGCTGCAGCCACCACTGCACGTTGTGCTCGACTGCGAAAGCGCGCAGCCTGGCCTGGTCGTCCTCGGACAGCGGCTCCAGATGGCGCAGCACCAGGGCCGTGACGGAGTCGCCGCAGGCAACCTCGATCTGCGGGCAGGTTTCGCGTGCATCCATGGAGGCGATCAGCGCGCGCATGGGCAGCAGCATGGCGTCCACATGGGGCGGCAGGATCTTGCAGGTCTCCATGTCGGCGATGTAGCGGCTCTTGCGCTCGTGAAAGCCCACCAGCACCTTGCCCTTCTTGGCCACATAGCGCACCGACAGGCGCGAGCGGAAACGGTAGGCCCAGGACGGACCTTCGATGGGGCGCAGCAGCGTCTCGGGCTTGACCTTGGCCAGATGCCAGAGATTGTCTTCCAGCACGCGCTGCTTGATGGCCACCTGGGCGCCCACGTGCAGATGCTGCATCTTGCAGCCGCCGCAGGCACCGGCGTGCAGACCGAAATTCGGGCAGCCGGGGCGCACACGCTGGGAAGATTCGCGGTGGATGGCCGTCAGGCTGGCGGCTTCCCAGTTGTTTTTCTTGCGATGGGTGTTGGCGCTGACCAGTTCGGTAGGCAGGGCGCCGTCGATGAATACAACCTTGCCATCGCTCTTGCGGGCCACGCCCTGGGCGTCCATATCCATGGACAGCACCTGCAGCCAGCCTTCGGGCAGTGCAGGGGCGTCGATGTCGGCTTCGGGCAGGTTGTCGGGGATCTTGTTGTCGCGGGGTTCACTCATGGGGCACGATTGTCTCAGGCTCTCCCCTTGCCCTGTTGGCGGCTCCCCAAAAAAGCCCCCAACTCGCTTTTGCCTCTCAGGACCGCGGAGTGCTGCTGCGGCCCAGGTCCCGCTGCCGCTCCTGGCGCGCCCGGGCCAGTTGCTCGCGTTCGGCCAGCAGGTTGATTTCGGTGATGCAGTTGAATTCGTCCAGCGTGAACACCATGGTGGCACCGCGCTCGATCTTGTCCACGGTCTGGTGCAGCGGCAAGGTCAGGTCCACCGGCGGGCGGTTGGAGCGGTAGATCAGTTCCTGCTCGGGCGTGTAGACGGAATAGCAGGCGGCAGACGCGGCCTGCGCCAGCGCGCAGGCGGCCAGCACGGTGATGGCACGCAGGTTTTGCACAGCAGTCATGGTGTTCCCCTCAAAACGGCGGCCCGCCTGTGTATGTACTGGGTGGCAGGCCAGGCTGCCCAGCATTATGGAGCAGCACATGCCGCGCCCCGCCAGGTGCCGCCTCCGCGCTGCAGCCGGTTTTGATTTTTCAGTTTTCACAAATTTCTCTCTTGACAGAAATTTCAGGCCTGCAGACACTGAGGCCATGCAACTGAGTCCCATCGCACACCGTTTCATCCACCATTGGGGAGACATGGGCAGCTCCTGGGGGGTGAACCGCACGGTCGCCCAGATCCACGCCCTGCTGTTCTTCCATGGCCGCCCGCTCAACGCGGAAGAGATTGCCGACACGCTGGGCGCCGCTCGCTCTAACGTGAGCAACAGCCTCAAGGAACTGCAAGGCTGGGAGCTGATCCGCACCAGCCGCAGGCCTGGCGACCGCCGCGACTACTTCGAGACCTCGTCCGATGTCTGGGAGCTGCTGCGCACCATCGTGCGAGAGCGCAAGCAGCGCGAGTTCGACCCGACCTCGGAGATGCTGCGAGAACTGATCGCCGAGCCTGGCTTCGACGACGAATCCCCCGACACCCAGGACCGCGTGCACGAGACGCTGCGCCTCATGGAATCGCTGGGCATCTGGACCGACGAGATGCTGCGGCTGTCGCCCTCCACTCTGGACAAGCTGCTGCGCCTGGGCGCCAGCGTGCAGCGCTTCGTGCGCTCCGAGGCTGCTGACACCCGCGTCAAGCGCGGACGCCGAGCCTGAAATTTCCGTCACAAGAGAAACTGGAGGTCACCATGCGCATTCTGGTCTGCGGCGGCAACGGCTTCATCGGCCGCCATATCGTCAACCTGCTGGCCCTGGCCGGCCATGATCCCGTGGCGCGCAGCCGCCATTCCCTGCCTGCGCTCGACTACGCCAAGGCCACCAAGCCCGAGGCCTGGCTGCCGCACCTGGCGGGCGTGGATGCCGTGGTCAATGCCGTGGGCGTGCTGCGCGACAGCCCCTCCCGGCCCATCGATGCCATGCACGCCCAGGCCCCCATCGCCCTGTTCGATGCCTGCGCGGCGGCCGGCGTGCGGCGCGTGGTACAGATCTCTGCCCTGGGCATAGAGGGCAGTGCCACGCGCTACGCCACCACCAAGCGCACCGCTGACGAGCACCTGCTGGCACTCACGGCAGCCGGACATCTGCAAGGCTGCGTGGTGCGCCCCAGCGTGGTGTTCGGCGCCGGCGGCGCCAGCAGCGAGATGTTCCTGTCCATGGCGCGCCTGCCGGCGCTGCTGCTGCCGCGCCCCGTGCTGCAGGCCCGCGTGCAGCCGGTGGCCGTGCGCGACCTGGCCGAGGCCGTGGCCGGCCTGGTGACGCGCCCCGAGCCCGTCGGCATGATCGAGATCGGTGGCCCCCTGCCCTTGCCGCTGGCCGCGCTGATTGCCAGCCTGCGCGCGCAGATGGGCCGCGCTCCGGCCCGCGTGGGCACGCTGCCCGGCTGGCTCACCCGCGCCAGCGCACGCGCTGGCGACTGGGTCAGCGCCTCACCGTGGTGCAGCGAGACACTGGCCATGCTGGCCAGCGACAACGTCACCGATCCGGCCGGATTGCAAGCCCTGCTGGGCCGGCCCGGCATTGCGCCCGCCCAGCTGCTGGCCACGCTGCGCCATGGGTGAACACCGCCTGCGCCAGGTTCCCCCTTCACAGCGCGCCATGCACTTGAGCCTGATCGCCGTCTGGCTGGGCACGGCCCTGGTCAGCGCCATCGAGCACCGCGGCCTGAGCGTGCAGGTGCTGGCCGATGCCGGCATCCACGATGCTCGCTGGCAGACATTCCTGGTCTGGAGCGGCCTGCTCGCCGACCTGGCCGTGGGCCTGGCGCTGTGGCTGCTGCCCGGCCGCAAGAGCTATCTGGCGGCCTTGCTGCTGATGGCCGCCATGACCGTGCTGGCCACGGCGCTGCAGCCGACGCTGTGGCTGCATCCGCTGGGGCCGCTGCTCAAGAACCTGCCGATCGCCGCCATGCTGCTGCACCTGATGTCGGCACCTGTCACCCCGAAGGAGTCCGCATGAATCTCTACCTGTTGCTCAAGACGCTGCATATCGCGTCCAGCGTGCTGCTGGTCGGCACCGGCCTGGGCTCGGCCTTCTACATGTTCTTCGCCAACCGCAGCGGCAGCGTCGCTGCCCAGGCCGTGGTCAGCCGCCTGGTGGTGCGTGCGGACTGGTGGTTCACCACGCCCTGCGTGGTCATACAGCCTGTGAGCGGCATTGCCCTGGCCCACATGGCGGGCTGGCCGTTGACCACGCCGTGGCTGGCACTGTCGCTGGGCCTGTACCTGCTGGCCGGCGCCTGCTGGCTGCCCGTGGTCTGGCTGCAGGTGCGCATGGCCGCCATGGCGCGCGGCGCGCACGCAGCGCAGGCCGCCCTGCCCGCGCTGTATGCCGTCTACGCCCGGCGCTGGGAGGCGCTGGGCTACCCGGCCTTCATTGCCATGGCCGTGACCTACTACCTCATGGTCAACAAGCCGATGCTCTGGGGCGGTTGAGCATCGGCAGTGCCTTCAGTGCCTGGCCTCAGAGCTTGGCAATGGACACTTCGGTGGACTTGACCAGGGCCACCACATCGGAGCCCACGACCAGGCCCAGCTCGTCCACCGAGCGCGTGGTGATCACCGAGGTGACCACGCCCCAGGGCGTTTGCACATCGACTTCGGAGACAACGTCGCCTCGGATGATTTCACGCACCTGGCCCTTGAACTGGTTGCGCACGTTGATGGCTTGAATGGACATGTTTTTCTCCTGGGGATCAAAAGGAATCAAAGTAAGGTTGGGGGAAACGGAAAGTCAGACGGCCCAGCGCAGGCCATGGGCCGGTACGCCGGGCCAGGCCGTGGTGTCGGTCAGCGGGTTGGATTCGGGCTCGGCGGCGGGCTTTTGCAGCACGCGGTCGAGAATGCGTTGCTCGATGGCCGCCAGCGCCACGCTGCCGTGCACGCGCGGCCGTGGCAGGGCGATGCGTTCGTCCAGCGCAATGCGGCCGTCCTCGATCAGCACCACGCGGTCGGCCAGGGCCACGGCCTCCTGCACGTCATGCGTGACCAGCAAGGCCGTGAAGCCGTGGCTCTGCCACAGGCCTTCGATCAGGCGGTGCATCTCTATGCGGGTGAGCGCATCGAGCGCGCCCAGCGGCTCGTCCAGCAGCAGCAGTTGCGGGCGGTGCACCAGGGCGCGCGCCAGGGCAACGCGCTGGCGCTGGCCGCCGGACAGGCGCGCCGGCCATTCGCCCTCGCGGTCGGCCAGGCCGACCTGGGCCAGCACTTCGCGGCCACGCTCCTGGGCCGAGGCGGGCAGGCCCAGCGTCACATTGGCCAGCACACGCCGCCAGGGCAGCAGGCGCGCGTCCTGGAACATGATGCGCGTGCCGCCCTGCGCGCCCTGCACGGCGCGGGCGGGCTCGCCGTCCAGCAGCAAGGTGCCGGCCGTGGCCTGCTCCAACCCAGCCACCAGGCGCAGCAAGGTGCTCTTGCCGCAGCCGCTGCGGCCCACGATGGCGACGAATTCGCCAGGCTCCACCTGCAGCTGTACTTCGTGCAGCACCTCGCGCTGGCCGTAGCGCTTGGTCAGCCCGCCGGCCTGCAGGCGCACGCCACGGCGTGGTGCGGATTGGGGGGATGCGGACTGCGGCGCATCGTCGTTCTGGGCCAGGCGGTCGCTGACGTCCAGGCCATCGGCATCGAACGAGGCCTCCCAGGCCATCGCCGGCGCGGTGGTGTTCAGCTCCACGGCCTGTGCCAGCGTGGTCTTCATGCGGTTCCATCGGCTCATGTCGTGCTCCTTGTGTCACTTGGGCTGGTAGCCCGGATGCCAGCGCAGCCACCAGTGCTCCAGCGCACGCGCAAACCAGTCGGCCAGCTTGCCCAGCAGGGCGTACAGCAGGATGCCGACAAGCACCACGTCGGTCTGCAGGAACTCGCGGGCGTTCATGGTCAGGTAGCCGATGCCCGACTGCGCCGAGATGGTCTCGGCCACGATCAGGATCACCCACATCAGGCCCAGCGAAAAACGCAGGCCGACGAGGATGGAGGACAGCGCGCCCGGCAGGATGACCTCGCGATACAGCTGCCAGCGCGTGAGGCCGTAGCTGCGCCCCATCTCGATCAGCGCAGGGTCCACATTGCGTATGCCGTGGAAGGTGTTCAGGTAGATGGGAAAGAACACCGACACGCTGATCAGGAACAGCTTGGCGCTCTCGTCGATGCCGAACCACAGGATGACCAGCGGAATCAGCGCCAGCGCGGGGATGTTGCGCACCATCTGGATGGTGGAGTCCAGCAGCGTCTCCGCCCAGCGCAGCGAGCCCGTGAGCAGGCCCAGTGCCAGCCCCAGCCCGCCGCCGATGGCCAGGCCGCCCAGCGCGCGGCCCGCGCTCACCTGTACATGCTTGAGCAGCTCTCCCGACTCGGCCAGCGCCTGCGCGGCGCGCAGCACATCCAGCGGAGCGGGCAGCACCCGCGTGGACAGCCAGCCCCACGCCGAGGCGGCCTGCCAGACGGCGATCAGCGCCAGCGGCACCAGCCAGGGCACCAGGCGGCGGCCCACGCCGACCGCAAAGCGCAGCAGCGGCGACCAGGAATCGCCGGCCGGGGGGGCCGATGAGGCCGGCAGGGCAGTAACGGTACGTGCATCGGACATGCGTGACTCCCTCAGCTTTGCGACGCGCGCGGCGAGTACAGGTTGGCAACGGTCTCGCCCAGCGGCCCGCCCACGCCGCCAGCCAGCCTGTCGCGCACGGACAGCGGCAGCAGCGGGAAGACCAGTTCGGCAAAGCGGTAGGCCTCTTCCAGGTGCGGATAGCCGGACAGCACGAAGGTGTCTATGCCCAGGTCCGCGTACTCCTTGATGCGGTCGGCCACGGTCTGCGCATCGCCCACCAGGGCCGTGCCCGCACCGCCGCGCACCAGGCCCACGCCGGCCCAGAGGTTGGGGCTGATCTCCAGCTCGGCGCGCGTGCGGCGGCTGCCGCCCGCATGCAGGGCGGCCATGCGGCGCTGGCCTTCCGAGTCCATGCGCGCGAAGGCGGCCTGGGCCTGGACCACGGTCTCGTCCTTGAGGCGGCTGATCAGGCGATCGGCATCGGCCCAGGCCTCGTCCTCGGTCTCGCGCACGATGACGTGCAGGCGGATGCCGAACTTCACGCTGCGGCCATGGCGCGCCGCCTTCTCGCGCACATCGGCAATCTTTTTGGCCACCTCGGCCGGGGGCTCGCCCCAGGTCAGGTAGGCATCGACCTGCTCGGCGGCCAGGTCGTGCGCGGCCTCGGACGAACCGCCGAAGTACACGGGCGGATACGGCTTTTGCAGCGGCGGGAACAACAGCTTGGCGCCCTTGACCGAGAGGTGTTCACCTTCGTAGTCGAGCGTGCCGCCCTCATGGCTGCGCTCAAGGATCTCGCGCCAGATGCGGATGAACTCGGCCGATTGCTCGTAGCGCTGGGCATGGTCGAGGAAGACGCCGTCGCCCTCCAGCTCGGCGCGGTCGCCGCCCGTGACCAGGTTGATCAGCAGCCGCCCGCCCGACAGGCGGTCGAACGAGGCGGCCATGCGCGCCGCCAGGCTGGGCTGGTGCAGGCCGGGCCGCACGGCGACCAGGAACTTCAGGCGCTTGGTGACCGGAATCAGGCTGGAGGCGACGACCCAGGGGTCCTCGCAGGAGCGGCCCGTGGGAATCAGCACGCCCTCGTAGCCCAGGCTATCGGCCGCGATGGCGACCTGCTTGACATAGTCGTGGCTGAGCGGGCGGGCGCCCTCGGCCGTGCCGAGGTAGCGGCTGTCGCCGTGGGTGGGAATGAACCAGAAAACCTGCATGCGCTGCTCCAGTCAGGGGACGGAATCGAGGAAGGGAATCAAAGGGCGGAAGAAGGCCGTGCCGCCGCCGGCTCGGCCAGCCGCGCGTACTCGGCCGCCGAGGGCCGCCAGACGATGTCGGCCACCTGCACCTGGCGCGGAATCAGGCCCAGCCGAAAAAATGCATCGGCCACGCGCTGCTGGTCCACCACGGTCTGCGCAGCCAGCAGGCCCACGGGGGAGCTGGGCCGGCGCGCAATGAAGCGGCTGACCACCGCCGCATCCAGGCCGCTGAAGCCGGCCACCAGGGCCACGGCCTCCTGGCGTGCGCTCTGGGCCAGGCGATCGGCGCGCGTGAGCTCGTCGAACAGCGCGCGCAGCACCTGCGGATGGCGCTCCACCAGGCCGCGAGAGGCCAGGTAGAACGAGGCGTTGCCCGACAGGCCTTCGCCATTGGCCAGCACGCGCGGGCGAATCGCCAGCTCGGTGGCCGCGTAGAACGGGTCCCAGATGGCCCAGGCGTCCACGCTCTTGCGCTCGAAGGCGGCGCGCGCATCGGCCGGGGCCAAGTACACGGGCTGGATCTCGTTCCAGGCCAGGCCCGCCTTGTCCAGCGCGCGCACCAGCAGGTAATGGGCGCTGGAGCCTTTTTGCAGCGCCACGCGCCGGCCCTTGAGATCGGCCAGGGCACGCAGCGGCGAGTCCGATGGCACGAGAATCGCCGAGCTCTCGGGCTTGGGCGGCTCGGCGCCCACGTACAGCAGGTCACGGCCCGCGGCCTGGGCAAAGACCGGGGGTGAATCGCCGGTCAGGCCGAAATCCAGGCTGCCGGCGGCCAGGGCCTCCAGCAGCTGGGGACCGGCCGGAAACTCCAGCCAGCTGACCTTGGTGCCCGCAAAGCGCTTTTCCAGCACGCCTTGCTGCTTGAGGATGACCAGGTTGACGGCCGACTTCTGGTAGCCGATGCGCAACTGCTCGGGCCCGGCCACGGCGGCCGGCGTCTCGGCGCGTGCGTACTGGCCGGCCAGGCTCCAGCTGAAGGCGGTGGTGCCCAGCAGTTGCAGGGCCTGGCGGCGCACGCGGTCCAGGCGGGGCTTCTTGGGGATGGCGTTCATGGTGCGGACTCCTTGCAGTGGGCTCAGGGGCGCGACGCGATCAGGTCCACGGGCGCGGCATGCAGCAGGTTGAGCTTGCGGGGAATGAGCTTGAGCTCGAAGAAGGTGTCGGCGATCTGCTGCTGCTCGGCCAGGATCTCGCGCGTCACGGACGAGGTGCCGAAGCGGGCACGGCTCAGGTACAGCTCGGTGATGGACTTGTCCAGGCCCAGGATGCTGGACAGCTCGGCGGCCGCCGCCGTCTGGTTCTTCGAGGCCCAGCGGTCAATCCCATCGACCTCTTCGATGGCAATGCGCAGCACATCGGCATTGCGCGTGGCGAAATCGCGCGAGGTGAAGTAGTAGGCGCGGTTGTTGACCACGCCCGTGGCATCGGCCAGCAGGCGGGCGTCCAGCGTCTTTTGCGCGGCAGCCAGGAAGGGGTCCCAGATCAGCCAGGCATCGACGGAGCCGCGCTCGAAGGCGGCACGCGCATCGGCCGGCGCCAGGAAGACGGACTGCACATCGCCGTACTTCAGGCCGTGCTTTTCCAGCAGCTTGACCAGGAAGTACTGCACGTTCGAGCCCTTGTTGTAGGCCACGCGCTTGCCCTTGAGGTCCTGCACGCTGCGGATGGGCGAATCCTTGGGCACGATCACCGCCTCCAGCCCGGGGCGCGGCACGGTGGCGCCCGCATAGACCAGGGGTGCCCCTGCGGCCTGCGCAAAGATGGGCGGGGCCTCGCCCACATCGCCGAAGTCGATGGAGCCCACGTTCAGCGCCTCCAGCTGCACGGGGCCGGCGTTGAACTCGATCCAGCGCACGGATACGCCCAGCGGCGCCAGCCGCTTTTCCAGCGTGCCCCGGCTCTTCAGGATGGACAGCCAGCCCTTTTGGTGGCCGACGCGCAGCACGCGGTCACCCGCCTTGTCCTGGGCCAGGGCCGGGCCGCCCACCGTGGCGACTGCTGCGGCAAGGCCCGCGCCCAGCAGTTGGCGTCGGCGCCAGTTGGCTGTGTGTCGGGGGAAAGAATCGAACGAGACCATGACGGACATCCTTGGAAGAGTGGTGCGTGGTGCGTGGTGCGTGGTGCGTGGCGCAGGCAAAGCGCTGCCCATGCATGCGCGCGGCATGCAGTCAGAAAACAAAAAAGGGAAGGCGGAGCAAGGGGCAGCAGCCCGCAGGACTAGGCCTGCAGACGCGCCGCACGGAGTCGTCAGGTGCTACATCGCCGGCTGGCGAAGGCCATGGTCTCGAAGCGAGGAAAAGAGCTGGATGCCACCACTCCTGCCTTGTGCATCCGCACGCCTGCCTGCGCCGTGCGGCGCGGGGCCTGCAAAGAGTGGCGGGAAGTCAGCAAGATGGACATGGCGGATCGTGGGGATTGGCAGGGGTCTGGGAACGCGGGTGAATTCAGTGGGTGGGCGCCGGCCGGGCCGGCGCGCCGCACTCACTTCTTGGTGTAGATCTGGTCGAAGCTGCCGCCGTCGGCAAAGTGGTCCTTGTCGGCCTTGGCCCAGCCGCCGAAGGCCTGGTCGATGGTGACCAGCTCCAGCTTGGGGAACTTGTCCGCGAACTCGGCCTTGACCTTGGCATCGGTGGGACGGTAGTAGTTGCGGCCGGCGATGCGCTGGCCTTCCTCGGAGTACAGGTACTTCAGGTACTCCTCGGCCACGGCGCGTGTGCCCTTCTTGTCCACGACCTTGTCGACCACGGCCACCGAAGGCTCGGCCAGGATGGACAGCGAAGGCACGACGATCTGGAACTTCTCGGGACCGAACTCCTTGAGTGCCAGGAAGGCCTCGTTCTCCCAGGCCAGCAGCACATCGCCCACGCCGCGCTGCACGAAGGTGATGGTGGCGCCGCGCGCGCCCGTGTCCAGCACGGGCACGTTCTTGAACAGCTTGCCGATGAAGTCCTTGGCCTGTGCGTCGCCGCCGTACTTGCGCTTTGCGAATTCCCAGGCGGCCAGGTAGTTCCAGCGCGCACCGCCGCTGGTCTTGGGGTTGGGCGTGATCACCTGCACACCGGGCTTGACCAGGTCGTCCCAGTCCTTGAGGTTCTTGGGATTGCCCTTCTTCACCAGGAAGACGATGGTGGAGCTGTAGGGCGCCGAGTTGTGCGGCAGGCGCTTTTGCCAGTCGGCCTTGAGCAGGTTGCCGTTCTTGACCAGGGCGTCGATGTCGCCGGCCAGCGCCAGCGTGGCCACGTCGGCGTCGATGCCGTCGATGATGGAACGCGCCTGCTTGCCCGAGCCGCCATGCGACTGCTTGACGCTCACGTCCTGGCCGCTCTTGGCCTTCCAGTGCTTGGCGAAGGCCTGGTTGTATTCCACGTACAGCTCGCGCGTCGGATCGTAGGAGACATTGAGCAGTTGCACCGACTGGGCCAACGCCGGCAGAGCCGACAGGGTCAAGCCCGCGATCAGGCCGGCGGCGACAGGAAACTTGATAAAGTGGCGGCGAATTTTCATTGGAGTGTCGGTAGAGAGTGGAGACGACGGTCTGGTGCCGTGGAAAGCATTCTCAAAGCCAACTCTTAAAACTCAAACCAATAAGATTTCAGTTTGTTATTCCCAAAACATCTGAATCTCCACAAGACAAGGACTCAATTCCCCATGGCACGTACCGTTCACTGCATCAAGCTTGGCGTTGACGCTGAAGGCCTGGATTTCCCGCCCTACCCCGGCGAGCTGGGCAAGCGCATTTTTGAAGGCGTGAGCAAGCAGGCCTGGGCCGACTGGCTCAAGCACCAGACGATGCTGGTCAACGAAAACCGCCTGAACCTGGCCGACGCACGCGCCCGCCAGTATCTGGCCCGCCAGATGGAAAACCACTTCTTCGGCGGCGGCGCCGATGCGGCGGCCGGCTACGTGCCTCCTTCGGCCTGAGCCGCTTCGCGCCCTTTCACCGCCCCCGTCGCACTGCGCCGGGGGCGGTTTCATTTGCGGTGCCGCAAACGGCCGCCGCCCAGAGACCGCCTACAATGCCCGCCTTCTTGCGCTGGACGGCGCAGTGGCCGCACACCCTGCGGCGCGGGCCGGTCTTCACCCGAGGTTTTCCGTGCTTCCATCCGTCTCCCTGCTGGAATCGTTCCAGGCATCGCAGTTCACCGTCATGCTGGTGATCTACCTCGTGGCCATCACGGCCGAAGCCATGTCGGGCGCGCTGGCGGCGGGCCGGCGCAACATGGACATCTTCGGCGTGGCCGTGATCGCCTTCGTCACCGCGCTGGGCGGCGGCACCATCCGCGACATGGTGCTGGGCCACTACCCCATCGGCTGGACGCAGCACCCTGAATATGTCTACCTGGTCATCTCGGCCGGGCTGCTGACCATCGTCGTGGCACGCCACATGCACCATCTCAAGCAGGTCTTTCTGCTGCTGGACGCCATGGGGCTGATCGCCTTCTCGCTGATCGGCTGCAACGTGGCGCTGGAGCTGGGCTACCCGCCCGTGGTGGTGGTGATGTCAGGCATGCTGACCGGCATCAGCGGCGGCATTCTGCGCGACGTGCTGTGCAACCAGGTGCCGGTCGTCTTCCGGCGCGAGCTGTACGCCAGCGTGTCCCTGGCCGTGTGCCTGCTGTTCCTGGGGCTGCGCACACTGGAAGTGGGCTCCAACCTCAGCACCGTCGTCTGCTTTGCCGGCGGACTCACGCTGCGCCTGGCTGCCATCCGCTTCAAGTGGCGGCTGCCCGTGTTCTCCTACCAGCAGCGCTGGGAGGAGTAGTTCTGCCCCTTGCCCATGCCCGAACCCATTGAATGGCTGCCCGATGGCACGCCCTACAGCCCGCGCTTCGGCGACCGCTACCACAGCGAACTCGGCGGCCTGGACCAGGCCCGCCACGTCTTTCTGGGCGGCTGCGGCCTGCCGGCGGCCTGGGCCGATGCGCCGCAATGGCGCATCCTGGAGACCGGCTTCGGGTTCGGGCTGAATTTCCTCGTGGCCTGGGAAGCCTGGAAGGCCGATCCCCAGCGCCCGAGGCTGCTGCATTTCGTCTCGGCCGAAGCCTTTCCCGTCAGCGCCGACGCCATGCGCCAGGCCATGCCGCGCGAGCCAGGATTGCGCCTGCTGGCCGAGGAGCTGGCCACCCGGTTCCAGGGCCTGCTGCCCGGCGTGCACCGCCTCGCCTTCGAGCAGGGCCGCGTGCTGCTGACGCTGTACATCGGTGATGCCCAGGCCATGCTGCGGCGCCAGCAGCTGACGGCCGACAGCATCTACCTGGACGGCTTCACGCCGGAACTCAACCCCGACCTCTGGAGCGCCGACACCCTGCGCGCGCTGGCGCGCCATTGCCGGCGCGGCACGCAGCTGTCCACCTGGTGCGTGGCGCGCACGGTGCGCGACGGCCTGGCCCAGCACGGCTTTCAGGTGCGCAAGGTGGATGGCGTGCGCCCCAAGCGCCACAACCTGCATGCCGTCTTTGACCCGGCCTGGCAACCGCGTGGGCCGCGCGGGCCGCGTGCGCAGCCGCAGGAAGCCATCACCCCACGGCGCTGCATGGTGCTGGGTGCAGGTATCGCCGGCGCGGCCGCTGCCGCCAGCCTGTCGCGCCGTGGCTGGCAGGTCACCGTGCTGGATGCTGCCGACGCGCCTGCAGCGGGCGCCTCGGCCCTGCCCGCGGGCCTGTTCTGCCCCCATGTCTCTCCCGATGACAGCCTGCTGTCCCGCCTGAGCCGCGACGGCGCACGCCTGACCCTGGCGCAGCTGCAAATGCTCTCCGGCCAGGGCCTGCTGCAACGGGGCACGGACTGGTGCGATACCGGCGTGCTGGAGCACGGCGTGGAAGCCCCCCCGCGGCTGCCGCGCGACTGGCAATCCCCCGGCCCGGGCGACCACTGGAGCCGGCCCGCAAGCGCCGATCAACTCTCGGCGGCCGGCCTGCCCGCCGACGCCCCGGCCTGCTGGCATGCGCAAGCTGGCTGGGTGCGCCCGGCGCGGCTGGTGCAGGCGCAGCTGGCGCTGCCCGGCGTGCGCTGGCAGGGCCGCGCCTGCGTGGCGCGTCTTGCACGCACCGACACAGCCGGTGGCGCGCCCGTCTGGCAGGCCCTGGATGTACAGGGCAATCTGCTGGCCGAGGCCGAACTGGTCGTTCTCGCACTGGGCCCTGCAACAAATACGCTGCTGGAGCACAGCCTGGGTGCGCAGGCCGCCTGGCCGCTGCAGCCCATACGCGGCCAGGTCAGCTGGGATGTTCACACCCCGGCCAGCGCGCAGGCCATGCCGCCCTTTCCAGTCAACGGCCATGGCAACCTGGTGCCTGCCATGCCGCTGCCCGGCGATGCAGCCGGGCCAGGCTGGGTCATGGGATCGACCTTCGAGCGCGACCAGACCGCGCTGCCGCCCAGTCCCGAAGACCAGGCCGCAGCCCATGCAGCCAATGGCGCCAAGCTGGCGCAGCTGCTGCCAGGTGCCTACCAGGGCCTGCAAGGCTTCTTCGACGCGCCACCGCGCGCCACCTGGGGCGCCGTGCGCGTGGCCTCGCCAGACCGGCTGCCCGTGGTCGGACCGGTGTCCGATCAGGCTCCCGGCCTGTGGGCGCTGACGGCCATGGGCTCGCGCGGGCTCACGCTGTCGCTGCTGTGCGGCGAGCTGCTGGCAGCACGCCTGCACGACGAACCGCTGCCCCTGGACGCCAGGCTGGCGGCTGCCCTGGCCAGCGAGCGCCTGGGCCGCAGGCGCTGAGCCGTTGAACCGCCCGGCCGCTGAACGGCACAGCATTCACACAACGGCCTGAAAGAAAACCCGAGTCTTCCCGCAGACGGTTTTTTGTCACTCGTTATGTTTTCTAGTGCATATCGCTAGAATCCGGAACCTGTTTTCAAAAGGAAACAACCAGCCGCTCCCCGCGTTCAACTACACAAGAACCTGAAACCGTGACCCGCCAGCCCCGCTCCTGCGCTCCCGCATCCTCACCCGCCCTCTGCTCACCCTCGTTCCGCCTTCGCTCCACGCTGACACACGCCCTGCTGCTCGCAGGCCTGGCCGCCAGCACGCAGGCGCAAGCCCAGGTCGAGGCCCAATCGGGTGCGCCTGCAGCCCAGGCTTCGCAGACCTTCCAGTTGGGCACGGTTGACGTGCACGGTGCGCGTGATGAAGCAGAGGCCATATCCGGCGATGAACAGCGACTGGGCGCCGCCGAGATGCGCCAGCGCAATGCCGACACCGTGGCCGACGCCGTGCGCCTGCTGCCGGGCGCCACGCTGTCGCGCAACAATCGCAACGAGGAAATGATCTACCTGCGCGGCTTCGATCCGCGCCAGGTGCCGGTCTTCGTGGACGGCGTGCCGCTGTACGTGCCCTATGACGGCTATGTGGACTTCGGCCGCTTCACCACGTTCGACCTGTCCGAGATCCGCGTGGCCAAGGCTGGCGCATCGCTGATGTATGGCCCCAATACGCTGGGCGGCGCCATCAACCTGGTCACGCGCAAGCCCGTCAAATCATTCGAGGGCGATGCGCGCATCGGCGCAGGCGCAGGCGGCGAACGCAAGGCCGCCGTGAACCTGGGCGGCAACCTGGGCACCTGGTACTACCAGCTGGGCGCCTCCTACCTGGACGCGGACAGTTTTCCGCTGCCCAAGGGCTTCAAGGACTTCAAGAAGCAGCCCACCGACACGGGCAACTACCGCGACAACGCCTACCGCACGGACAAGCGGCTGTCGTTCAAGCTGGGCCTCACGCCCAATGCCACGGACGAATACGCGCTGGGCTATGTGCGCCAGGAAGGCGAGAAGGGCAACCCCGTGTATACCGGCAGCGCCACGGGCAAGAACGTCATCCGCTACTGGCGCTGGCCCTATTGGGACAAGGACAGCGTGTACTTTCTGAGCACCACGCGCATCAATGCCGACAACCTGCTCAAGACACGCATCTACCACGACACCTACCAAAACGGCCTGGACATGTACACGGACGCGAGCTACACGCGCCATGACCCCACCAGCAGCTACAAGGACGTGAGCCAAGGCGCCAGCGTCGAGTGGGCCAACTACAGTTTCAAGGGCCATGCGCTGCGCCTGGGCGCGCACTACAAGATCGACGAGCACACCGATGCCGCCTCGGCCAAGGACCCCAGCAAGCACTACCGCGACGTAACGCGCTCGCTGGTGGTCGAGGACACGATCTCCCTGGCCGAACGCTGGAGCCTGAACCTGGCGCTCAGCCACGACCAGCGCGATGCGCGCGAGGTCTACCAGTGGCCCACGGGCTCCGCCAGCGCCACCAATGGCGTGGCCAAGCTCGGCTATGCGCTGGGCGGTGGCAGCGAGGCGTATTTCATCGCCTCGCACAAGACGCGCTTTCCCACCATCAAGGACCGCTACTCGGCACGCATGGGCACGGCCCTGGCCAACCCCGACCTGCAGCCCGAGACCGCCAACCACCTGGAGCTGGGCGTCAGCGGCTCGCCCTGGCAGGGCGGCCAGGGCCAAGCCGCGCTGTTCTACAGCCGCGTGCGCAACCAGATCCAGACCGTGGTCGTGGCGTCGGCCGAATGCGGCGGCACCACCTGCAACCAGGCGCAGAACGTGGGGCGCACGCGCAACATCGGCATGGAGCTGTCCCTGGCCCAGCAGCTGTCGGCACAGTGGAGCATGAACGCCGGCTACACCTACCTGAACCGCCGCAACACCAGCGACTCCAGCATCACGCTGACCAACACGCCGCGCCACCGCCTGCTGGCCGGCGTTCAGTGGCGTCCGCTGGCGCAGTGGGAATTCAATGCCGAGGTCGAGACCGAGAAGGGCCGCTACGTGCCGCTGTCGGGCAGCGGCCAGCTGCAGACGCTCAAGCTGCCCGGCTACGGCATTGCCAACCTGCGCGCACGCTACAAGCCGCGCAGCGACATCACCGTGGACTTCGGCGTGGCCAATATCGGCGACAAGTGGTACCAGTTCGATGACGGCCTGCCCATGCCGGGCCGCAGCTGGTATGTCAACCTGGGCTATCGCTTCTGAAACCGGGTCGGAGACTGTGCCCGTGCCCGATTCCATGGAACCGATCTGCCACCCTCGCCGTCGCCTGCTGGGCGCCCTGCCCGCGCTGGCAGCCCTGAGCGGCTGCGCCGCCCAGCCGGCCGAACCTGCCAGCGTGAACGTGGCCGTGGTCGGCGGCCTGTCGCTGTGCGGTGTGTGGCCGCACCTGGCCGACGCGGCGGGCCGCAGCCTGGGCCTGTCCGTGCGCACCGCCGTTGCCGCGCCCAAGGAGGGCGTGATCCCCGCCATGGCCCAGGGCCGCGCCCAGCTGCTGCTCATCCACGCCAGCGACGAAGCCATGTCGCTGGAGGCTGCCGGCCTGGCATCGGCCGCGCGTGTCTGGGGCTGGAACGAGCATGTGTTCGCTGGCCCAGCGCATGATCCGGCCGGGGTGCGCGGCGCGGCCGATGGCGTCGAGGCCATGCGCCGCATCGTTGCCAGCGGCTCGCCCTTCATCGCGCTGCGCGACCCCGGCAGCTATACCGTGGTCCAGCGGCTGTGGCGCCGCGCCGGCATACGGCCCGACGCACGCTGGCTGCGCGCCGATACCGGGCCGCGCCCCCAGGCCGTGCTGCAGTTGGCGGCCGAGCTCCAGGCCTATGCCGTGGTCGGCCATATCCCGCTGCATTTCGGCAAGATGGGCGCGCCCGGCATCGAGCTGCTGCTGCACGGCGACCCGCTGATGCGCCGGCCCTATGTGCTGCTCACGCCCGGGCCGCGCCATCCGGCCGACGCTGGCCAGCGCCGCAGCGCGCAACGGCTGGCCGAGCATTTGCTGTCCGCACCGGGCCAGCAGGAACTGGCGCTGGCCAATGTGGCAGCCGGAGGTCCCTGGATCTTCGGGCGCGACAGCATGCCCCTGGTCAACGACACCGGCGGCGGCCAGGAGTAAAAACCTGCCTGGATTCCACAAGCACCGCATGCCATGAACTCACCTGCCACCCTGCCCCTGGCCGCCCTGGTCCATCCAGACGACGAGCATGCAATGGAGCTGCTGCTCGAACGCGTGGCACGCCGCCTGCAAGGCGCGGGCTGGCGCGTGGGCGGCCTGGTGCATCGCCAGGACCGCTATGCCAACGGCAACAAGCGCATGCAGCTGTTCGACCTGCGCAGTGACCGCCAATTCGAGCTGTCCCAGGACCTGGGCTGCGCCTCGCGCGCCTGCAGTCTCAACCCCCAGGCCCTGGCCCAGGCCAGCGCCGTGCTGCGCCAGGCGCTGGACGATGGCGTGGATCTGGTGGTGATCAACCGCTTCGGCATCGTCGAGGCCTCGGGCCAGGGCTTTGCCGCCGAATTCGCGGCCTTTGTCGAGGCCGGCACGCCCGTGCTCACGGCCGTCACAGCCCGCCATCTTGAAGACTGGCGCAGGTACACCGGCAGCCTGCATGCCGAGCTGGCAGCCGATGAGGTGCAGATCGAGCAATGGTGCCAGGCACAGCTTGAGCGCCGTGGCTGCGCCAGCCCCATCCCCTGATTTTCATGACCGATCTTCTGTTCACCCGCCGCCGCTGGCTGGGCCAGGCCATGGCGGCACTGGCCTCATCGGCTCTTGTTCCCGGCCATGCCCAGGCAACCACGATTGCCGCCCGCATGGGACAGATGCCGGACCCCGCCAAGCTGCGCCGCGTATTCGCGGCCGGACCGCCCGCAGGCGTGCTGGTGGCCACGCTGGCACCGCACAAGCTGCTGGGCTGGCCCCAGCAGCTGGACGATGTCTCGCGCGCCTATCTGGGGCCCACACTGCAGGCGCTGCCGCATCTGGGCCGCCTGTCCGGGCGCGGCAGCACCATGCCGCTAGAGTCGCTGCTGAAGCTGCAGCCCGACCTGGTGCTGGACGCCGGCACGGCCGATGCCACCTATATCTCGGCCACCGAGCGGCTGGCACGCCAGACCGGCCTGCCCTGCGTGCTGATCCAGGGCTCGCTGACCGACCACGCACGCCAGTTGCGCGAGGTCGGCGCCCTGCTGGGCGAGGCCGCACGTGGCGAAACCCTGGCCCGCCATGCCGATGCCGTGGCGGCGCTGGCGCAGCGTGCCACCCAGGGCCTGGCACCGGCCGAGCGCCCGCGCGTGTACTTCGCGCGCAGCGCCAACGGCCTGGAAACGGGGCTGGCGGGCTCCATCAATGTGGAAGCCGTCGAATATGCGGGCGGGCGCAATGTGGCGGCCGATGCAGGGCGTGGCGGGCTCACGCGCGTGTCCATGGAGCAGATCCTGGCCTGGGACCCGCAGGTCATCGTCACGCAGGAACCCGGCCTTGCCGAGCGCATGCGCCAGGACCCGCTGTGGCGCGGCGTGGCCGCCATGCGCTCGGGCCGCGTGCACTGCGCGCCGGTCTGGCCCTTCGGCTGGCTGGATGGTCCGCCCGGCGTCAACCGGCTGATCGGCGTGCGCTGGCTGCTGGAAAAGCTCCACCCGCAGGCGCCGGCACTGCAGGGACTGCCGCCGTTGGAACGCGAGGTGCGCGACTTCTATCGCCTGTTCTACGGCGCCGACCTGTCGCCCGCAGCGCTGGGCAGGCTGATGGAGACCGCGCGTTGATGCCTGCCACAGGCCACCGCATGGGGTGGGTGCTCGCGCTGGCCTTGCTGGCCGCCGTGCTGCTGTGGGCGCTGGCGGCGGGTCAGTTCTCCATCGCGCCGCAGCAGCTGTGGCAGTCGCTGCTGGCGCGCGCCACGGGCACGGCGTCCCCCTTGTCCGCCAGCGCCGAGACCGTGCTCTGGAACATCCGCCTGCCGCGCATCGCCGCAGGCCTGGCCGTGGGCGCCACGCTGGCGGCGGCAGGCGCGGCCTACCAGGGCATGTTCCGCAACCCGCTGGTCTCGCCCGACATCCTGGGCGTCTCGGCCGGTGCCGGCCTGGGCGCGGTGCTGGGCATCTTCCTGGGCTGGTCCATGGCGGCCGTGCAGGCCCTGGCCTTTGGCGGCGGGCTGGCCGCCGTGGCCGTGGTGGTGGCCATCAGCGCCAGCGTGCGCCGCCATTACCCGGTGCTGGTCCTGGTGCTGGCCGGCATTGCGCTGGGCGCGCTGCTGGGCGCGGGCATCGCCCTGGTCAAGACGCTGGCCGACCCCAATACGCAGCTGCCATCCATCACCTTCTGGCTCATGGGCGGCCTGAGCGCCGTGACCCTGCCCGAGCTGGGTGCCACGGCACCCGTGATGCTGTGCGCCCTGCTGCCCCTGATGCTGCTGCGCTGGCGCATCAACCTGCTGGGCCTGCCCGACGAGGAGGCGCTGGCCCTGGGCGTGCCCGTGGCACGCCTGCGCCTGCTGCTGGTGGCCTGTGCCACGCTGGGCACGGCGGCGGCCGTGTCGCTGGCCGGCATCGTCGGCTGGGTGGGGCTGGTGGTGCCGCATGTGGCGCGCCTGCTGGTGGGCCCCAATTTCGTGCGCCTGCTGCCGGCCTCGGCGCTGCTGGGCGCGGGCTTCGTGGTTGCGGCCGACACCCTGGCGCGCAGCGCGACGCGCATCGAGCTGCCGCTGGGCATTCTCACGGCCCTGGTCGGCGCGCCCTTCTTTCTCTACCTGCTGTCGCGCACGGGGCGCAATGACTGAAGTGCAGGCCCCACCCGTGCTGCAGACGCTGGCCCTGGCCACGGGCCATGGGCGCCGGCGCGTCAGCCAGGGGCTTGACCTGGCCATTGCCGCAGGCGAGGTGCTGTGCCTGCTGGGCCCCAACGGCTGCGGCAAGACCACGCTGTTCCGCACCGTGCTGGGCCTGCTGGCGCCGCTGGCCGGAGAGGTGCGCGTGCAGGGCCAGCCCGTGCACAGCTGGCCGCGTGCCGAGTTTGCGCGGCGCGTGGGCTATGTGCCCCAGGCTCAGGCCGGCGTCTTCGGCTTCGAAGCGCTGGACATGGTGCTCATGGGCCGTGCCGCGCGCCTGCCTGCGCTGGCCCGGCCTTCAAGTGCCGACCGTGCCCTGGCGCTGGGCTGCCTTGAGCAGTTGGGCATCGCCCATCTGGCGCTGCGCCCCTATACCGAGCTGAGCGGCGGCGAGCGCCAGCTGGTGCTGATCGCACGCGCCCTGGCCCAGGAGCCCGCGCTGCTGGTCATGGACGAGCCCACGGCCAGCCTGGACTTCGGCAACCAGATCCGCGTGCTGGACCAGATTGCCGCGCTGCGTGCACGCGGCATGGCCGTGCTGCTGTCCACCCACCAGCCCGAGCATGCGCTGCAGGTGGCCGACCGCATCGCCCTGCTGGGCCGCGACGGACTGCAGGCCTGCGGTGCGGCGGAGCAGGTGGCGACACCGGCCGCGCTGGCTGCGCTCTATGGGGTGAGCGAGGCGGCGGTGGCGGCGCGGCTGCCGGCAATCCCTAAGGTCTGGGCGGGCGCCACTTCCAACACGGCGGCGGCGTCAAGGGCCGGCCTGCATCCTTGAGCAAGCGCTGCAGCAATTGCTGCTCGCTGTGGATGGAAGGATCGGCCAGCAGCCGGGCAAACCGGGTTCCCCCGTCCTGCATGCCGAGCGGGGCGGACGCTTGCATCAGCCACTCCAACTGGCGCCGCCGGGCCTGGGCCGCGGCGAGCTCGGCCGGGGTTTTGGCCAGCCGGCGTTGAATCGCCAGCCCAAAGCCCTCATCCAGCACGGTCGATGAGCGCTCCGTCAGCAGGTGGGCTACATGCAGGCAGTCGGCCTCGCCCGCCGGGGTTTTGCCCATCGCTTCGGGTTTGCAGGCATCCAGCAGCGCCTTGTAGCCCGTCAAGGGAAAGGCTGTCCAGATACCTATTGCAGTGATCACCGCGCCTTCCTCGAGCCGGTAGTTCGGACTGCCACCCAGCGCCTGCAGCTCCTGTGCCGTGGGCGGATGGCGCAGCAAAGCGGACTGCATCCAGCGCACGCCGTCATACATGTGCAGGTCCGCGTAGCGGCTTTCGCGCGCTGCAACCAGCAGTTCCTGCGGTCCCAGCGCCTGCTGCATCAGCGCAGAGAAATTGCTGGGCTCCAGCGCCAACCAGCGGCGGGCAGCCTCGGAGCGCACTTCGCCTTCGTCCTCAGGGGCCTTGGAGGCCAGCAGTTGATAGGCCAGCGCATCCTGCCCTGCCCGCTCCAGCGCGTCCTGGCGCCAGCCCTCGGCCTGGCTGACAGCGCTTTTGTCGCGGGGCGACAGATTGATCAGGATGGCCGCAAAGGCCAGATCGCGCCCGCTGCCGGAACCGGCCAACTGCGCCGCCACGCGATGCAGATACGCATCCCAGGCTGATTCCCGTGCGGATTCGTCGGGTTCAGGCGTGTCAGCTGTGTGCGCTGCTGACAACGGGGACGGCGGCGGTGCCGGCTTCTGGGCCTGCGCCTGAGCAGCAGTTGCCAATGCCAAGGCCAGCCCGATGGCGGCACAACGGTTTCGCATTCTGAAATCCTCCCTCTGGCCGGAAAGCATATCGGCCGCTCATGCGTTTGACATGCCCAGCCCCACAAAGCCTGCTGCCATTCACTTATATCCATATCCACATACTTGCAGGACAAAACAATCGTTTGCTTCTATAAGGCCATTGCTTACATTTCCGTCCATGCAGGGTTCTGCGCGCGTTTCCCGCAAGTGCCTCGGTGCCACGCAATGAACCCCTGCACCGCCGCCACTGGCGGCAGTCGAAGACCCCACATCCGAAGCGCCATGTACCAATACACCGAATTCGACAAACAGTTCATCCGCCTGCGCGCCGAGCAGTTCCGTGACCAGCTCGAACGCTGGCAGGCCGGCAAGCTCTCGGAGGATGAGTTCAAGCCCCTGCGCCTGCAAAACGGCTGGTATGTGCAGCGCTACGCGCCCATGCTGCGCGTGGCCGTGCCCTACGGCGAACTGTCCAGCGCCCAGTTGCGCGTGCTGGCCCGCGTGGCCCGCGAGTATGACCAGCCCGACGCCGCCCTGCTGGCCGAGGCCCGCGCCACCCAGGACCGGCTGGGCGACATCCCGCTGCACGACGGCCGCCGCATCGGCTCCGACCTGAAGTTCGGCTACGGCCACTTCACCACGCGCACCAACGTCCAGTACAACTGGATTCCGCTGTCCAAGGCCGCCGACGTGATGGACCTGCTGGCCAGCGTGAACCTGCACGGCATCCAGACCAGCGGCAACTGCATCCGCAACATCAACAGCGACGCGCTGGCGGGCATTGCCATCGACGAGATCGCCGACCCCCGCCCCTTCACCGAAATCCTGCGCCAGTGGAGCACGCTGCACCCCGAGTTCAGCTTCCTGCCGCGCAAGTTCAAGGTCTCCATCAGCGGTGCCGAGGAAGACCGCGCCGCGCTGGGCTGGTACGACGTGGGCCTGCAGTTGCTCAAGAACGAGGCTGGCGAGCTGGGCTTCAAGGTGCGCGTGGGCGGCGGCATGGGCCGCACGCCCACCATCAGCCCAGTGCTGCGCGAGTTCCTGCCCTGGAACCAGCTGATGAACTACCTGGAAGCCGTGATCCGCGTCTACAACCGCTACGGCCGCCGCGACAACGCCTGGAAGGCGCGCATCAAGATCCTCGTGAAGTCCGAAGGACAGAATTTCATCGACCAGGTCGATGAGGAATTCCGCCAGATCGTCGAGGTCGAGGGTGGCCCCCACACCATCACGCAAGCCGAGTACGACCGCGTGGCCGCCAATTTCCGCGAGCCCGAGCTGGACCTGTCGCCCGCCAATGCCGAGGCCGAGACCCTGGCCCTGCTGCGCACGGCCGCCGAGGAAGACAAGGACTTCGGCCGCTGGCTGATCAGCAACGTGCGCCCGCACCGCCACCCGCAACTTCGCGCCGTGCTGCTGTCGTTCAAGCGCCTGGGCTACGCGCCCGGCGACGCCACGGCAGACCAGATGGATGCCGCCGCCGCGCTGGCCGACCAGTTCTCGGCCGGCGAGATGCGCGTCACCCATGAGCAGAACCTGCTGCTGCCCTGGGTGCGCCGCGACCAGCTGCCCCAGCTGTACAAGGCGGCCAAGGCCCTGGGCCTGGCCAAGCCCAACATCGGCCTGCTGACCGACATGATCGCCTGCCCCGGCGGCGACTTCTGCTCGCTGGCCAATGCGCGCTCCCTGCCCATTGCCGAGGCCATCACCGAGCGCTACCAGGACCTGGACGAGCTGTGGGACCTGGGCGAGATCGACCTGCACATCAGCGGCTGCATCAACAGCTGCGGCCACCACCACAGCGGCCACATCGGCATCCTGGGCGTGGACAAGGACGGCAAGGAGTGGTACCAGATCACGCTGGGCGGCGCCGACGGCTCCCACCTGTCCGGCCCGGCCACTCCCGGCAAGATCATCGGCCCCTCGTTCAGCGCCGCCGAAGTGCCCGGCGTGATCGAAGCCCTGCTGGCCACCTACCGTGAGCAGCGCCAAAGCGAAGGCGGCCGTTTCGAGACCTTCATCGCCACCGTGCGCCGCGTGGGCATCGACCCGTTCAAGGCCGCCGGCAATGCCGCCCGCCACCCCGCCAAGCACACCGAGGAAGCGGCCGCCTGACCCCAGGTGAGAGCCGCAGGAGATCCCCATGAAAATCATCGCCGCCCAAGAGCACCAAAGCCCGGCCGAAGGCCAGCAGACCATCATCGCCCCAGCCAATGACGCCGATCCCTTCACGCTGGACCTGACCGGCGTGCAGCGCATCGACCTGCACTTTCCCAAGTTCACCGATGGCCGCGCCTTCAGCCAGGCCCGCCTGCTGCGCAAGCGCCTGGGCTTCCAGGGCGAGATCCGCGCCACCGGCGACGTGCTGATCGACCAGCTGGTGCAGATGCAGCGCTGCGGCTTCGACGTGGCCGTGCTGCGCGAAGGCGTGGACATCGCCGACGCCCAGCGCCAGCTGGACCGCTTCCACGGCTTCTACCAGGGTGATGCCGTCCATCCCGAGCCCCACTTCGTCAAGGCGGCCTGACATGGGTGCGCAAAGCTTTCTGTCGCGACAGGCATCGGCCAAGGCCACCGAGGTCAACGGCCGTGCCAGCAGCGGCTTTGCCGACAAGCTGGCCGCCACCGAGGCCCTGCTGCGCGAGGCTGCAGCCCTGGGCGCCGAGGCCGTGACGCAGGCCTCCAGCCTGGGCGCCGAGGATGTGGTGATCACCGACATCATCCACCGCCTGGGCCTGGGCATCCCCGTCTTCGTGCTGGACACCGGCGCCCTTCACACCGAGACCCTGGCCCTGCTGGAACGCACCCAGTCGCTGCCCGGCCTGAGCGTCAAGGTCTACCGGCCGCAGCTCGAATCGGTGATCCACTTCATCCGCGACAACGGCCAGGACGCCATGTACCGCAGCATCGAGCTGCGCAAGGCCTGCTGCGGCGTGCGCAAGATGGAGCCGCTGGCGCGCGCGCTGGCTGGCAAGAGCGCCTGGATCACGGGCCTGCGCCGCGAGCAGTCCAATGCCCGCGCCGACGTGCCCGCCGTGGACCGCAGCGAGGTCGAGACCAAGGGCCTGACCAAGTTCAACCCGCTGACCGACTGGACCCAGGGCGATGTCTGGCACTACATCGCCAGCCATGGTGTGGACTACAACCCGCTGCACGACCAGTTCTATCCCAGCATCGGCTGCGCACCCTGCACGCGCGCGGTCAGCCTTGGCGAGGACTTCCGCGCCGGCCGCTGGTGGTGGGAGGATGAAGCGGCCAAGGAATGCGGCCTGCATGCCAAGAAGTGAAGCCTGCAGGGTTTGACACCGATCTGATTGGAAACCAAGAAATGAATGCCCGTGTGGACACCTCCGTGCTGAGCCATCTCAGCAACCGCCACCTCGACGCCCTTGAAGAGGAAACCATCTTCGTGCTGCGCGAAGTGGCCGCCGCCTTCGAGCGCCCCACCCTGCTGTTTTCGGGCGGCAAGGACTCGCTGGTCATGCTGCGCTGCGCCGAGAAGGCCTTCGGCAAGGGCCGCATCCCCTACCCGCTGCTGATGATCGACACTGGCCACAACTTCCCGGAAGTGACCGATTTCCGCGACCTGCGTGCCAAGGAGCTCGGTGCCGAACTCATCGTGCGCAGCGTCGAGGACTCCATGGCACGCGGCACCGTGCGCCTGGCCCATCCGGGCGAAAGCCGCAACGTCCACCAGTCGGTGACGCTGCTGGAGGCCATCGATGAATTCCGCTTCGACGCCCTGATCGGCGGCGCCCGCCGCGACGAGGAAAAGGCCCGCGCCAAGGAACGCATCTTCAGCCACCGCGACAGCTTCGGCCAATGGCAGCCCAAGGCCCAGCGCCCCGAGCTGTGGACGCTGTTCAACACGCGTCTGGCCCCCGGCGAGCACTTCCGCGTGTTCCCCATCAGCAACTGGACTGAACTCGACGTGTGGCAATACATCGAGCGCGAGCAGATCGCCCTGCCCAGCATCTACTACACGCACAAGCGCGAAGTGGTGGAGCGCCGCGGCCTGCTGGTGCCCGTGACCGAACTCACGCCCCCACGCGACGGCGAGGAAGTCGTGGTGCGCGACGTGCGCTTTCGCACCGTGGGCGACATCACCTGCACCTGCCCCGTGGAAAGCGAAGCCGCAACGGCCGCCGACATCGTGCTCGAAACCCTGGCCGCCGAAGTCAGCGAACGCGGCGCCACGCGCATGGACGACAAGACCAGCGACGCCTCCATGGAAAAGCGCAAGAAGGACGGATATTTCTGATGACCACCGCAAGCATTGCCGCCGACGCAGCCGTCGCGGATTCCACGGCCACCCAGGCCAGCCAGGCCACACAGCAGACCGCCGCCAACGCCTCGGCCTTGCGCTTCATCACCTGCGGCTCCGTCGATGACGGCAAGAGCACGCTGATCGGCCGCCTTCTGGTGGACACGCGCGCCGTGCTGCAGGACCAGCTGGCCGGCGTCACCAAGAGCGGCGAGACCGACCTGGCGCTGCTGACCGACGGCCTGTCGGCCGAGCGCGAGCAGGGCATCACCATCGACGTGGCCTACCGCTACTTCGCCACCGAAGGCCGCAAGTTCATCATCGGCGACGCGCCGGGCCATGAGCAGTACACGCGCAACATGGTCACCGCCGCCAGCAGCGCCGACGCCGCCGTGGTGCTGGTCGATGCCACCAAGCTCGATTGGAAGAACCCGCAGCTCACCCTGCTGCCGCAGACGCGCCGCCACAGCCTGCTGGCCCACCTGCTGCGCGTGCATTCGCTGGTGTTTGCCGTCAACAAGCTCGACGCCGTCGAAGACCCGCAACAGGCCTTCGTCCACATCCGCGGCGCGCTGGAGCGCTTCACGGCCGAGGCCGGCATTGCCTCCGCGGCCACCGTGCCCGTCTCGGCTCTCAAGGGCTTCAATGTGGTCAACGCCGAGCCCGGCTGGGCCGGCTACGACGGCCCCAGCCTGCTGCAACTGCTGGAGCAGTTGCCCAACACGCCGACCGACACCGGCCTGGCGCTGGCCTTTCCCGTGCAATGGGTGGAGAAATTCTCGTCCTCGGCCGATACCAGCCAGGGCCGCCGCGTGTTCTGGGGCCGCGTGGCCGCAGGCCGCGCACGCGTGGGCGACGCCGTGCAGATCCTGCCCAGCGGCCAGCAGGCCGTGATTGCCCAGGTGCTGGACCATGCCCGCGTTCCCGGCTCCATCGACGCAGGCCTGTCGGCCGGCATCACGCTGGACCGCGAGGTCGATGTCTCGCGCGGCGACTGGCTCGTCGCAGCCCCTGCGGCTGCAGCGGCCGCTGCCGATGACGACTTCGACGCCCAGGAAGCGCAGCCCGCATGGCCCAGCAAGCGCGAGTTGACTGCCACCGTGGCCTGGATGGACGAGCAGCCGCTGGTCCCCGGCCGCACCTACCTGGCGCTGCACGGCCACCGCTGGATCAAGGCCAAGGCCCGTCGCGTGGTGCACCGCCTGAACATCCACACGCTGGCCCAGGAAGAGGCCACCCAGCTGGAGCCCAACGCCATCGGCCGCGTGGAGCTGCTGCTGCAGGAAAGCATTCCCGCAGCACCCTTCGCCCAGGCCCGCCAGTTGGGTGCGCTGATCCTTGTGGACACGGCCAGCCACGCTACCGCAGGCGCTGCACTGCTGGATTGAGCAACTGGACAGTCCCGCTTCGCGAGCCGGCACATGCCGGCTCGTGGGCTTTCGGAAAACCGCAGCAGTCCGCGCCAGAATCCTTGCCATGTGCGGGACTGGCTCCTGAAAAATTTTAGAATCCCGGGTTGATACCGACATTCACACTGCCATAAAAGACTCCCATGACTCACGTCGTCACCGAAAACTGCATCAAGTGCAAATACACAGATTGTGTGGATGTCTGCCCCGTGGACTGCTTCCGCGAAGGCCCCAACTTCCTCGTGATCGATCCTGACGAGTGCATCGATTGCGCCGTGTGCATTCCCGAATGCCCGGCCAATGCCATCTTTGCCGAGGAAGACGTCCCCGCCGACCAACTGGCCTTCATCAAGCTCAACGCCGAGCTGTCGCTGGAAAAGGGCTGGAAGAGCATCACCAAGCGCAAGGCCTCGCTGCCCGACGCCGACGACTGGAACGGCAAGCCCGGCAAGCTGGACCAGCTCGAACGCTGAAGCCGCGCAGCCCATGCAAGACACCTCCGGCACGCAACCGATCCAGACCGATGCCCTCGTCATAGGCGCGGGCCCGGCGGGCCTGTTCCAGGTGTTCCAGCTGGGCCTGCAAAGCATTCGCTGCCATGTCGTCGATGCCCTGCCCCATGTGGGCGGGCAGTGCGCGCAGCTGTACGGCGACAAGCCCATCTACGACATTCCCGGCATTCCGGTATGCACGGGCCATGAACTGGTCCAGCTGCTGCAGCGGCAGGTCGCGCCCATGGACGCGCAACTGCACCTTTCCCAGCAGGTCTCCCAGCTGCAGCGCATGGACGATGGCCGCTGGCTGGCGCAGACCACGCACGGCCTTGAACTGCATGCGCGCAGCGTCTTCATTGCAGCTGGCGTGGGCGCCTTTGTGCCCAAGGCGCTGAAGGTGCCCGGCGTGGAGCTGCTGGCTGCAGGCCAGCTTCACTACCATCCTGCCGATCTGGAAATGGTGCGCGGCCAGACCGCCATCGTCCACGGTGGCGACGAAGAGGCCGTGGCCGCGGCCATTGCCTGCGCCGACAGGGCCCAGGCCACCTATCTGCTCTACCGCCGCGACGCCTTCCAGGCTTCGGCCGCACTGCTGGAGCGCCTGCAGGAGCTGCGCGACAGCGGCGCCATCCGCGTGGTGATCGGCCAGATCACGCAACTGCATGCCGATGCAGGCCAACTGCGCGCCGTTCAGTGGATGGATGGCGAAGGCCAGGAGCACGAACTGGCGGCGCAGCAACTGGTCGTCTGCCTGGGCATCTCCCCTCGCCTGGGCCCGGTCGCCGAATGGGGCCTGGCCATGGAACGCAAGCAGCTGCTGGTGAACCCTGCAACCCAGGCCACCGATGCGCCAGGCATCTATGCGATTGGCGACATCGTCAGCTACCCGGGCAAGCACAAGCTGATCCTGTGCGGCTTCCATGAAGCCACCATGGCGGCCTTTGCCGCCGCCGAGTATCTGCAGGGCGAAAAACCGCTGCTGCAGTACACGACGACCAGCGCACGGCTGCACGCCATCCTTGGCGTTTCCCACCCGCAGGCATGATTGCTCGTGGCCGCACCCCCGCGGCCCTACAGTTTGGCGCGGCAGTGTCGATAGAGTTGGCAGCGTCCACTCATGCACATCAAGCCTATGGTTGCCACACTCGAAGCCCCTCCCAGCACCGCGATCGCGCCACCGGCCGATCCGCGCAGCTTCACCTTCCAGATGCCGCTGTTTCGCCCCGGCACGCATGTCACGCAAAACGGCAAGGCCGAGAAGGTCAGCCACGTGATACTGCGCCGTCGCGAACTGATGGTCTACCTGGTCGGCCATGAAGACCCCGTCAGGCCTGAACGGCTGAGCATCACGCCTTCGATGTTCACCACACAGAGGCGCCCTGAAGCCCTGAGCTGGATCCTTTGAAAGAAACCGGGCCTGGGCCCGGTTTCATCGATCATCCATCCAGGCTCAGGCCTCGTTGCGCCCGGCCATCTTCTGGCCCAGGCGCACGGGCGCAGCATGCGTCCACTGCTCGTTGAAGCGAAGCCCTGCCGATGCGGGAAACAGCATGACGACGGTGGAGCCCAGCTGGAAGCGCCCCATTTCCTCGCCCTGGCCCAGGACGATGGACTGGTCGTCATAGCGCCAGTCCTGGATGCGTCCGGGACGGGGCGGATTGACGATGCCGTGCCACACCGTTCCCATGCTGCCCACGATGGTGGCGCCCACCAGCACCAGCACCATGGGGCCATGGTCGGTATCGAAAACGCAGACCACGCGCTCGTTGCGCGCAAACAGGCCCGGCACGCCGCGCGCCGTGACCGGGTTGACCGAGAACAGTTCGCCCGGCACATAGATCATGCGCCGCAGCCGGCCCGCACAGGGCATGTGGATGCGGTGGTAGTCGCGTGGGCTCAGGTAGATGGTGGCGAAATGCCCGTTGTCGAACTGCCGCGCCAACTGCGCATCGCCGCCAACCAGCGCCGTGGCGCTGTAGCTGTGTCCCTTGGCCTGGAAGATCTGCTCGCCCTCGATGGCGCCGATCTGGCTGATGGCGCCATCCACCGGACAGACCCAGTCGGCCGAAGCCAGCGGCCGCACACCGGGCTTGAGCGCCCGCGTGAAGAACTCGTTGAAGCTGGCATAGGCCGCAGGATCGGAATCGGCCGCCTCCGACATGTCCACGCCATAGCGTGCAATGAAGCGCCGGATGACTGCCGTGGTCAGGTCGCCAGCACGCGCCTGGGCCAGGCGCCCCATGACGGCAGTCAGCGCCTGTTTGGGCAAAAGATACTGGGAGAGAACGGCAAGTCGATCAGACATCGAGGTTTTGCTATGAAAGTAATAGAAGTTGTGGGCGGATTCTAGCCAACCCACACCCCTCGCCCTCAACTCCTCCCGCCGCTTTCAGCACTTGTCATGCCCGCCTTGAAGCCAAGCGCACGATTTCCGGAGGCCGCGGATGAAACGCAGATGACAAAGGCAGCACCGTTCCAGCAAAAATCCAACCTGTGTTTTGCGTGCGACGGCCGCATTGGGCCGCGCACGCGCGGGAATGCAACGCTGTAGAATTGGGAGGTTTAGCTGTTGCCGGGCTTTGCCTTTGCGACACCATTGTGACCTGGCCTTCCGTTCGGTCTGCGCCTCTTGCGCAGAACATCCACTGCTTTTTCAGCCTCGGCCCACGTACCCCATGTTCTGTGGGCCAGGCAAGGCCTTCGTGGTTCCGACAAGTGAGTGCCGCAACCGACCCAGACCTGAGAGATTGAACACATGGCCAAAGAAGAACTGATTGAAATGCAGGGTTCCGTCACGGAAGTCCTGCCTGACTCTCGCTTTCGTGTGACGCTGGAAAACGGACACCAGCTGATCGCCTACACCGGCGGCAAGATGCGCAAGCACCACATCCGCATCCTGGCTGGCGACAAGGTGTCGCTGGAGATGTCGCCCTACGACCTGACCAAGGGCCGCATCACCTTCCGTCACCTGGCCAACCGCGGCCCGGGACCTGGCTCGCGTTGAGCAAAAAATTCGCCCATTGCGAAAATACCCATTTTTTTGACGCTACAATAGCGTTTTAGTCGGAGCGTAGCGCAGCCTGGTAGCGCATCTGCTTTGGGAGCAGAGGGTCGCGAGTTCGAATCCCGCCGCTCCGACCAAATGATTCAAGCCCCTGGTTCGAAAGAGCCAGGGGCTTTTGTCTGTCCAGATCGCAAGTGTTCAACCGAGCGTCGCCAGCGCAGCGCCTGCAGCACGGGCACAAACCTTTCACACCCTTGCCTCCAAGACTGGCAACCAGCCAGCAGATTGGCCCATGCGACTTTGGGAAATGGCAGCAGCTTGCGTTGAGTCTGCTCCTACAGCCCCTCAAGCCGCGTCAGGCCAGACTGGGTCTCCCAAATCAAGAAGGAGCTCCAATGAATTCCAACAGCCTTCAGCGCCGCACCGCCCTGGCCCTCGTGATGTCCGCAGCACTGCTGGGTGCATGCGCCCAGACCCAGCCGGCGCCCAATGCGCCCGTCACTGCGGTCATGGGAACGGTTGACCTGAGGGAGCCCGCTCCGCTTGCGTCCGATGCCGTGCTGGTCGTCGAATTGCAGGACACCTCGCGCGCCGATGCTCCCGCCCCGGTGATATCCCAGCAGTCCATGCGGCTCGAAGGCCTCAAGCCGCCCTACAGCTTCAAGCTGCCCGTCGAGCCCAGCCGCCTGAATCCTGCCGCGCAATACACGGTCACCTCACGCATTACCCAGGGCAACCAACTCATCTTCATCAATGACACCGTCCACCCGGTCCTGACCCGTGGTGCAGGCTCGAAGGCCGACATGATGCTGGTGCGCGTCGCTCCCTGACCCCACTCCTTGAACAACCAAAGCCCGCAGGAAACCTGGCGGGCTTTGTCACGCAGGGCGCCAGACCGCCATCAAGGCATGCCGTTGGCGCCGTGCAGGCGAAAGCCCGGCCGCTCGCAAAGCCGTTCGTAGTAGGCGCGGACTGCAGGCAATTCAGGGCGCTCCATGGGCGCCGACATCCAGCGGTGCGTGGACAGACCCAGCACGATATCGGCGAGGCTCAATTGCGTGCCAGCAGCAAAGGCGCCGGTGCGCGACAACTGGTCCTCCAGAATGCGCATGTGGCGATGCCAGTTCACCATGCTGCCAGCCAGTTGCGCGGGGTCCTGATGCTCAGGGCTGTTTCTCACCAACCCCATGAAGGCATAGCGCCAGGCATTGTTCAGCTCGGTGGCCTGCCAATCCATCCACTGCTCGACAAGCGCGCGTTCGGCGGGTGCTGAAGGCAGCAGGTCCTGCCGGTCATGGCGGGACGCCAGGTAGCGGCAGATGGTATTGGACTCCCACAGCACCAGCGGCCCATCAAGCAGCACGGGAACCATCGCATTCGGATTGAGCGCCAGAAATCCCGGCTCCTGCGTCGATCGATGGTCTGAACCCCATTCCTCCTGGTCGAAAGAAATTCCCAACTCCACGCAAAGCCACAGCACCTTGCGCACATTGATGGACGATGACTTGCCCAGAATCCTGATCATTCGCTGCCTTCTTCGGTTTCGGTGATTTGCAGACCTGCATTGTCCCGCGCCATCCGACAAGAAATGCGACCGAACCTCCACCGCTGCCGCATGATGCAGGCATGCCCCTGGAAAAGCCCCCATCACGCCCAAGCGCCTGCGGCCCCGCGCTCTCAGATGCAGACCTCTGGACTGCCTACATTGATGCAAGCGCCGTACCCAACCCCGGACGCATGGCCATGGGCGCCGTCATCATCGCACCCGACGGACGCCGCCACCTTCTGTCCGAGCCCTGCCCCGAGCGAGGCTGCAACAACGAAGCCGAACTGCGCGCCCTGATGGCCGCGCTGCAGGCCCTGCAAGTCCTGCAGGCGCGCCGCCTGACCATCTTCACGGACAGCAGCATCCTGGTGGAGCAGTTGACTCCATCGCCACGCCCCATCAAGTCCATCGCGCGCCTGGCAGACCTGTTTGATGAGGCCCGCACCATGCTGACCAGGTTCGAGCACGTGCAACTGCGCTGGATTCCCCGCCACCGCAACACCGAGGCCGACGCCCTGGCCAGGGAAGCTCTTTTGCAGACGTGAAACCCGCTCCGCACCCACACCCTTTCGCAGGGTCTCGACTCAGACCGCCTGCTGCCTGTCCAGGCGCTTGAGGAACACCCCAATCTCCTTTACGACCTGGGCATCCCCCTTCTGCTGCGCGCAGGCCAATCCCGTATTCCACGCCCGCCGCGCTCCAGCAGCGTCGCCCAGCGCCAGCAATGCCCGGCCCAGCAGCTTCCACGCCACCGAATAGCCGGGATCGAGTTCAATGGCCCGCTCCAGGTGTGAATGAGCCACCCCAGGCGCCTCGCTTTCAAGATAGGTCTTGCCCAAGGTACAGCGCAGCAGGGCCGAGTCCTTGCCGGATGCGAGCAGGCCCTCAAGCCTTTGCGTCATTTCATTCATCTTCAAACCCCTTCTGCGGCAACACAGGCCCATGGCTACAGCGGCAAATTCTGCCTCTGCTATAATCCCATGGTTGTCTGCGCAGGCAATGCTGTATCTCACGCCGGCGCGTCGTGCACTACGACGAAAAAAACAACGGTGACAGCCGCAGAGACGTTCTGCCGTAAAACGATGGTCGCGTAAGAGCCATCGTCCACATTCCCAGAAAAAAGCCCGCTCCACAGCGGGCTTTTTGCATTGCACGGCGCATTTGGCTTGAGGCGGTCGCATCGGAATACAAAAAAACAGCTTTACGGCTCAGATGCATGCAACTTCGGCTGCTTTGACCCCATCAAGCACCTTGTTTCAATTTACACTTGACAACCAGGAAGGACCGGAGACGCAGACGCAAGCGCTCTCATTCAAAACCCCTAGCATGTGTCCTTCCTGGATTGATCGCATGGAACGCTCCATTCAGCGCCCCGGCCGCCTCCGCAGCCGGGGCGTTTTTTCTTGAGCGGCACCACGCCAGATACCAGCCCAGCAGGCGAAATCCGCAAAACACAAGCTTTTTCTAATTCCAGAGGAAGTTCTAGGTTTATTTGAGAATGATTCTTGTTTGCGTATATCATTCAAACCATGCTGCAGCATTCATGGTGTTGCAGCAGTTCAGTTTCATCGTGGGGCGACTCGTCAGGCCAGTTCAGCCTGCAGTCGTTTTTGCCAGCCAGCGGTATGCCGGTTAGCCAGGCTCTTTTTCAAGCACGATCGTTTCTGGATATCTCTCTCATTCCTTGCACCGAGACGGCGTCCGCAGCAGCAGACGCGCCACTTTCGCACCCAGCCCGGCCATCATCAAGCATCGGCCTGCGGCTGCACACCAAGATCCTCTCCCACCCATCCCTCTTGCACGCAGTCGGGCAAATGCCTGTCCGCAGTTTCCCCTGCCCCAAAGCAAAAAGCCCGGCCTACACGTGGTGCAGACCGGGCTTTCACGGCAGCATCAAGGTTTGCGGCGGCGCAGACGGATAGCCAGCCCACCCATCATCAGGCTCAGCAGCGCGACCGCCCACTCGCTCAGTGACGGAATCGCCGCCGGCGTGCCGCCACCGACCGCTGCAGGCAGCACCAGAGCCGAAGGATCTTCCACACGGCCATTGGCCAGAAGATCGTCATCGCCCAGGCCGCCATCGCGCAGCACGAAGGAGACGACGCGACCCTGCAGCGTTGCAGGTATGCGGTACCAGTGCTGCGTGGTGTTATCTGCCGTGCGGCCCCACTTCCAGTATTCAGCACCACTGGGCAGATCGTTCGGATAGGTCAGCCTGACCGTCACGAGCGCACCCGCATCACAGCCATCGGTATTGAGCTTCAACAGCCCGTGTGGCACCACCGCCCCAGGACGTGGAGTACCCGGTGCCGCCACGACCTGCGGCGGCTCGGCCAGGCGGCAGTTGGCACCACCGCCCACGACCTCGCCCGCAACCGCAATCTGGCTTGCTCCGGTGATGTTGAATCGATTGGCCGGGCCCACCGCGCCCGCTGCGGTCGCCATCAGCGGATAGCTGGCCGTCACAGCCGCATGGACACCATCGCTCACGCTCAGTTGAAGGCTGGCCGGGCCGGCCACCGAAGCCATGTACATGGCGGCGCGCAATTGCTGCGATACCTGTTCGGGGCTGCCGCGCATTTGTATGCCGGGCTGTGCAGCATCGGCATCCTCCAGGCCCAGCACCTGTCCGCCGCTGGCGACGATGGACAGTGTGACGACGGGGCTGTCGGCATCGGCCACCACGACGTCCGCCAGATCGGCCGCCTGCCCCACCACCACGGCCTGCGCATTGGCAGGCACGCCACTGAACGAGGGCGCCTGACCACCGAAATTCAGGCCCAGGAGGATGGGGTTGTGATCACTTGAACGATAGGCGGTGGGCGCATAGAAGCTGGCCTGCTGATCCAGCGACTTGAACTCGACGTTGTAGTCGAGCACCTCGGGCTCCTCGGCATTGATGGCCCACTTGACCGCACGCCCCACGCTGGGCTGCAGACTGGTGCTTACCAGCACATGGTCCAGCGAACCCCACATTCCGTCGAATGCGTAGGACAGCCCCTGGGAGACCTTGACATAGCCGCCGGCCTCCAGCGTGGTGATGGGGTCTTCCTTCGCATAGGCGTTGAAATCGCCCACCAGCACCACGTGGGGGCTGGTCGCGCCTGTGGGCCGGGTTGCCAGCCAGTTGCTCAGTTGCTGGGCCGTCTTCACGCGCGCCGCGTTGTTGGCGCCCTGGCCGTCAAGCACGTCCGCATTGCCCGCGCCACCGAGCACGCTGCCCTTGGATTTGAAATGGTTCACCACCAGGGTGAACTGCTCCGTGCTGCCGCCCACGGCAAAGGTCTGCGCAATCGGCACTCGGGCTCCGCCGATGCTTGCGTTGAAGGCATCGTAAGTAGAGACATTGGGTGCCGCTGCGCTGCCCACCGGCGTGACGCGGTCGCTGCGATAGACGATGGCCACGGTAATCGCATCCGTGCCCGCACCTGGCACCGTGCCTGCAGCCTCACTGAAGGGTGCCTTGACTACCGCATACACGGCGCCGGCAGGCTTGTCCGCACTCGCGTTCAAGGCGTCGGCCAGATCCTGGATGGCGCTGCCTGGGCCAAAGCCATTGTTCTGCACCTCCATCAGGCCGTACACATCGGCGCCCAGCCCCAGCAGATTGGCCACGATCTTGGCGCGCTGCCTGTCCAGCTCGGCAATGCTGTTGGCGCCGCGAATGCCTTGCTGGTTGCCCAGCGGCGTGTTGAACATCACCTGGGAAGAGCCGCTTGTGGCACCGGTCAGGTTGAAGAAATTGAGAACGTTGGCAGACGCGATCTTGAGCGTAGCCGCTCCCACGGCCTGCTGCAATTCAGCAGCAGAAGGTCGCGCGGCTCCCGTGAACTGCGGCGTCTGCGTGGGCTGCACGCGGTAGCTGGTCAGATAGGGCTCGCTGGCGGCAGCATCAAAGAACTGGTCGAGCACGCCGATGATGCGATCCACGCCATCGCCAGCGCGCAGCGTGTTGGACGCCGACAGCGGCAGGCCGCCACGGCCCGGCACGGGCTCGGGATTCTGGGCCCCGGACCGATCATCGAGAATGATCTGGCTGCGCTGCAGCGTCTGCACGTAGGCTGCATAGCCCGCCACGCTGGGAGCGTTGACTTCGGTGTACTGCGCCAACGGCGTATCGGCAGACAGCGTGACATTGCCGTAGCGGCCCAGCGTGCGGTTGTCGCTCACCACCAGCTTGCCGCCTGCGGTGGCGGATGCCACCTCCACACGCATGCCTTCCAGACGCTCCCATTGCCCCATATCGCTGACAGGCAGTGCGATGCGCACCGGCTCCGGCAAGGCCGCCGCGCCGCGGACCACGAAGTCCGTGATGGCGCTGAGCTGGGTCTGATTGCGGAACTCGCTCACCGAGGCGGAAATCTGCACCAGCTTGCCCACCGTGCTCTCATCCACGCCAGGATTGGCGTTGCCGTAGTAGACAAAGATGCCCTCCGAGGTAGCAGCGTCTCCATCGGAGTCTGCCGCCTCTTCCTGCACGAAGAAGCCGCTCAGTCCAGGCATATAGGCCGTCACCACGGCACTCACCGTCACCTTCTGCCCCACCAGAGGAGACTGATCGCCAGAGCCCTGGACCGCAGAAATCCTGGTGACCGGCGGCTCGTCTCCTGTCGTGAAGCCCAGCGTCGTGCCGGTCCACACATTGCCCGAGGTATCCAACACCGGCTCACCCACGGAAACCAGGCTATAGGGCGTATTGACCGCCAGCCGCACACCCGCGTTGAGCGTGATGGTCGAGCCACTGAATTTCACCTGCGCCGCATCGCCAGCCTGCAGCGTTGCCACCACCGTGGCGCCCTGGCGCAGTTCGAAGCTGCCGCTACCGGGCTTCACCGCCTCATCGAAACTCAGCTTGATTTCGGGATTCAGCGCCACCCCGGTCGCCGCCGCCGCGGGAATGCTTGCCTGCAGCGTGGGCGCCGTGGTGTCGGGCAGCGCCAGAGTGATGGAGACGTCATCAATGGCCAGGCCGTGGTCGTTGCCCACATCATTGAGCTCCACCCAACGCAGCCACAGCGTGGCACCTGGCGCCCAGCCCAGGCCGCGCAGATCCCCGCCCACATTGTTCACCCGCCCGCCCACATTGCCGTCCACGGCGGCAGCAGTGCCGGTGGCAACAGGCGATTGCCAATTGAAGTTCGCGCCGGCAGGCAGCCATTCAGGCACGTCGGCAAAGGCGGCTCCCATGCCGTACTCCAGCACCATGGACTGCCGTTCCGTATTGCCACCATTGCGCCATTGCTCGCCGTTGAATCGCAAGGTGATGCCATCGACCGAGCCACCCGTGTCATTTCGCACTGCCAGCGCAATCCAACCCGCTACGGCGCCCTGGGCCGGGCTGCCAAAGTAGGCACCGCCTGATGCCACGCCCCCCAAGGCACGGTCCGCGCTCAGCCCCAGGCTGTAGAAGCTGCCGGTGTTGGAGGCACCATTGCCAGCGACGTAAGAGGTGATGGATGCCAGGCTCTTGTTGAAGAGAAACCAGCCCGGCAAGGTGCTGTTATTGGCCCAGGCCAGCCCCGCCCCGGACGCGGCCAGGGTGTCGAAATCCTGCGTGTAGGTGCCGTTGAAGGGAACCTGCGCCCATACCCCGGCAGATGCCGACAGAAGCAGGCCCGCACCATACAGACGCCAACGATGGCGCTGCAATGGCGCACTCATCGGATTGGCCGGGTTGAAAACAAATGGAATCAGCGTGGCAGCAATGGACATGGATGCGCAATAAAAAAACAATGCGCTTCCCCCCATGGTTGCGCAACTCCCGGTTTATCGCGCATGGAGATGACCAGCCTGTGACTCGGCAGATGCTCCCCCGTCCTACGTGCAGACTCGCTTCTCACCCATCGGCCGGCCTGCGCACGGCAGGCATCATCGCCATCAGTTTCTGCACCGTTTCATTGCCGGGTCTGGGGCATTTCCTCCTCCCTCCCTCTCATTCCCCCAGGAAGCTTTCAAAAAGCACCGGCTCTTTCTTCCCAGGCCAGCGCAAGCCGCTGGCCTTTTTCTTGGGCGCACCTCATCGCCCCAACCATCCCCATCACCTGTTCTGAACGCGCTACGTCGCTGGTGACCGTTCCTGCATTCGCACACTCTTTTTCTTACTCATAACTTACAAAATATTCATACCCGTGATATACACGCGCATCTCCCACTGAAAATCATCATTGCCATGACATCCGACTACAAGGCCCTGCTGCAACAAAAAGCCGAGCTTGAGAAAAAAATCGACGCCCTCATCCAGAATGCGAAAACCGATGCGATCGCTGAAGCAAAGGCGATGGTGCAGCAATATGGTTTGACGAAGGAGGATGTCTTCCCCTCCGCCAAGAGCAAATCCGGCAAGGCCAGCAAGCACAGCGTGGGAGAGCCCAAATTCCGCAACCCAGAAACCGGCGCCACCTGGACAGGCCGCGGCAAGCCGCCCAAGTGGATAGAAGGCAAGGACCGCGCAAGCCTCGCCATCTGAGAATCGACACCGGGCGCCGGCCATACCCCCCAGTCGGCGCCCCCTATTTCGCCGCGTTGCCATACCATGCGATTTCCAACACAAGGAGGAAACGCACATGAGCAAACAGAGCACAGAAACCCTGTTGGCAGCAGAACTGGCTGACCACTTCATAGAAGTCATCCTGTCCAACAAACCAGAGCTGTTGGTCTCGGGCATCGGCGGGGTGGCAGACCTGCACCACATACAGCATGGCGCCAAGGCCCTGGCGCATTTCCGCCTCACACTGATCCAGGAACTGTCGCAACAACCCATGCCCGACATGGGCAGCAGCTGAAGCAACCCTGGGCCAGCCTCCTTGCCGAACCCGTTCCCGCAGCCCGTGCGAAATCCGCGCGATTCCGACGACACCGCAGGACAGTTGAAGGCAAAAAAAAACCGCCACACGCTGAGGTCATCAGTGTGTGGCGGTGTCTTGGATGGTGGAGCTGGCGGGAATTGAACCCGCGTCCGCAAGCCTTCGCCGGGCAGATCTACATGTTTAGCGTTCTGTTTTGAGTCTCGCCTCCCAAGTCGCGCAGGCGCACGCTACCCGGGATGCCAGCTTCCTTGGATCTTGCCACGTACTAAGAAGCCCAGCACGCAGCCAGCTGATGTAAATTCCCTTGCAGCCGGGAGGTATTGCTACCCCCTTGCCCAGCCCATCAGCGTGCTGTTGCAAGGCTCACCGGATTTAAGCGGCGAGTGCGAAACGTTCGTCGTTTGCAGTTAGTTTTTTGAATGGAGATTTACGAGCGTCACTCAAGCTCGACATGCACCACACCGGTCCCGAACCCACGTCGAAACCAGGACAGCCCCAAGGCTCCTATCTTAGCCTCTTTCCAGCAGTTTCAAGAGCTCCAGTGGAGAATAGATTTGCGCATCCGCCTGCCACTGCAGTGTATCGCCCGCTGCGCCGAGGTAGCCGTAGCAGGCCGCCACGGTCTTCATGCCTGCGGCCTTGCCTGCAACGATGTCGCGCTCATCATCACCCACATAGACAAAACACTGCGGAGGCAGGCCGATACGCGCGGCAGCTTCCAGCAACGGTGCTGGATGGGGCTTTGCGTGGGGCGTGGTATCACCGCTGACGATGGCACCCGCGCTCGCGAAAAGCGGCATCTGCTGCGTCAGCGGATCGGTGAAACGCATGGATTTATTGGTGACCACTCCCCAGGGCATGGATGCCGCCTGAAGCTGTGCAATGAGCTCCGGGACACCATCGAACGCATAGGTGCGCTCGGTCATGCACTGCTCGTAGTTGCGGAAAAACTCCTCGCGCATCTCCGGAAACTCCGGCGAGTCAGGCGTGAGCCCGAAGCCCACTCCCAGCATCCCCCGTGCCCCGGCGCCCGCCATGGGCCGATACCGCTCATAGGGAAGCGACTGCAGGCCACGGTCAATGCGCATCCTGTCTGCGGCCGCACCCAGGTCGGGTGCACTGTCGATCAAGGTGCCGTCCAGGTCGAACAGAACAGCTCGGACTTCTTGCCACATGCGGCTCACCCTTCTGCCCGGCGCGTTGCCAGCATGTAGTTCACCGACGTGTCCGCGCTGAGCCAATAGCGCCCGGTGATGGGGTTGTGCTGCAGGCCCTTGCTGGCCTGCAGGTCAAGGCCAGCCTGACGGGCAAACATGGCGAGTTCGCTGGGCTGGATCAGCTTGGCGTACTCATGCGTCCCCTTGGGAATCATCTTGAGCAGGTACTCCGCCGCCACAATGGCCAGACCAAAGGCCTTGGCACTGCGGTTGATGGTGGAGAAGAACACCCAGCCCCCAGGCTTGACCAGCTCGGCGCAGGCCGCGACCACGGAAGCGGGATCGGGCACATGCTCGAGCATCTCCATGCAGGTCACCACGTCAAAGGAGCCCGGCTGCTCCTCGGCCAGACGTTCCACGCTGACTTCGTGGTAGTGGATGTTCGGAGTACCCGTTTCCAGCGCATGCAACTGGGCCACACGCAATGCCTTGGTGGCCAGGTCGATGCCCACCACCTCTCTCGCCCCCTTGCGGGCCATGGAATCGGCGAGGATGCCGCCGCCGCAGCCGACATCAAGGACCCTGCGGCCCTTCAAGGGAGCTTGCGCATCAATCCAGTCCAGGCGCAACGGATTGATCTGATGCAAAGGTTTGAACTCACTTTCCGGGTCCCACCAGCGATGGGCCAGGCTGGAGAATTTCTCCAGCTCCGCCGGGTCGGCATTGACGTTGATTGCGTTGCTCATGGCTCGATTGTCGGTGATTGCGACGACCGTTCGGCCATAAAAAAAGCCCCGTTGCCGGGGCTTTTGCGGGAAGCAATCGAAAGATTACTGAGCGGCGCGGGTGCCGACCACTTCGATTTCCACGCGACGGTTCTTTGCGCGGCCTTCCTTGGTCTTGTTGTCGGCGATGGGCTGCTTTTCGCCCTTGCCTTCAGTGTAGACGCGGTTCTTTTCGATGCCCTTGGACACCAGGTAAGCCTTCACAGCTTCAGCGCGGCGAACCGACAGCTTCTGGTTGTAGGCGTCAGAGCCAACGGAGTCGGTGTGACCGACGGCGATGACCACTTCCAGGTTGATACCCTTGACCTTGGAGGCCAGGTCATCCAGCTTGGCCTTGCCTTCGGGCTTCAGAACCGACTTGTCGAAGTCGAAGAAAGCGTCAGCAGAGAAGGTCACCTTGGAAGCCACGGCCGGAGCGGGAGCCGGTGCCGGAGCGGGAGCTGCCGGAGCGGGCGTTGCGGCAGGAGCCACAGCGGCTGCCACAGGCTTCAGGGCACCGTCGCAGTCAGCTGCTGCAGTGGCGGGCGTCCAGTTGGCATCGCGCCAGCACAGTTCGTTCGTGCCGTTCTTCCACACCAGTTCGCTGGTGCCGTTTTGCCAGTTGTCGATGGTCTTGCCACCGTCAGCAGCCTTCACTTGTGCGCCAGCAGCCGTTGCGAGGGCGGCAGAGGCAAACAACATCGCCACTTTGTTCAGTTTCTTCATGGTTCTCCTCTTGGGGAAAAAGCCGCAGCAGGGCTGCGAATCTGTGGACGTTATCAGTGACCATCACCAAAAACGTTGAATTGATTGTGCCATACGTCACAAGCAGACGGACCGCCAAGCGGGCGCCAACAAGTAGGACAGCGGCGGAATTCCAGGGTTATGTTGCTCGGCTGCTACACGTCATTCGACCTAAAATGGGCCTTTTCCCGCCGTCAGAGTATCGCCACACATGACCCAGTTTGCTAAAGAAACCCTGCCCATCAGCCTCGAAGAGGAGATGCGTCGCAGCTATCTCGATTACGCAATGAGCGTGATCGTGGGCCGGGCGCTGCCCGATGCGCGAGATGGTCTCAAGCCTGTGCATCGGCGCGTGCTGTTCGCCATGCACGAGCTCAACAACGACTGGAACCGGCCGTACAAGAAGTCGGCGCGTATCGTCGGCGACGTGATCGGCAAGTACCACCCGCACGGAGACAGCGCGGTGTACGACACCATCGTGCGCATGGCACAGGATTTCTCGCTGCGCCACATGCTGGTCGACGGGCAGGGCAACTTCGGTTCGGTGGACGGGGACAGCGCGGCGGCGATGCGTTACACCGAAATCCGCCTGTCCAAGATCTCCCACGAGATGCTGGGCGACATCGACAAGGAGACGGTGGACTACGGCCCGAACTACGACGGCAGCGAGCGCGAGCCGCTGGTGCTGCCTGCGCGGCTGCCCAACCTGCTGGTCAATGGTTCCTCGGGTATTGCCGTGGGCATGGCCACCAACATTCCTCCGCACAACCTCAACGAGGTGGTGGATGCCTGCCTGCACCTGCTGCAGACGCCTCAGGCCACCATCGACGAGCTGATGGAGATCATTCCCGCGCCTGACTTCCCCACGGCCGGCATCATCTATGGCATCAACGGTGTCAAGGAAGGCTACCGCACGGGTCGCGGACGCGTGGTGATGCGCGCCAAGTGCCACTTCGAGGACATCGATCGTGGCCAGCGCCAGGCCATCATCGTCGATGAGCTGCCCTACCAGGTCAACAAGAAGACGCTGCAGGAGCGCATGGCCGAGCTGGTGCACGAAAAGAAGATCGAGGGCATCAGCCACATCCAGGACGAGTCCGACAAGTCGGGCATGCGACTGGTGATCGAGCTCAAGCGCGGCGAAGTGCCCGAGGTCGTGCTCAACAACCTGTACAAGCTGACCCAGCTGCAAGACACCTTCGGCATGAACATGGTGGCGCTGGTCGATGGCCAGCCCAAGCTGTGCAATCTGAAGGATCTGGTCGAGGTCTTCCTGCAGCACCGCCGCGAAGTGGTCACGCGCCGCACGGTGTATGAGCTGCGCAAGGCGCGCGAGCGCGGCCATGTGCTGGAAGGCCTGGCGGTCGCGCTGGCCAACATCGACGACTTCATCGCCATCATCCGCAACGCGCCGACGCCGCCTGTGGCCAAGGCCGAGCTGATGACGCGCAACTGGGACAGCAAGCTGGTGCGCGAGATGCTCACGCGCACCCGCACCGATGGCGGCGTGGTCAACGCCGACGACTACCGCCCCGACGGGCTGGAGCGCGAATTCGGCATGCAGGCCGATGGCCTGTACCGCCTGTCCGAAACCCAGGCCCAGGAAATCCTGCAGATGCGCCTGCAGCGCCTGACCGGCCTGGAGCAGGACAAGATCGTCGCCGAGTACAAGGACGTGATGTCCGTCATCGAGGACCTGCTGGACATCCTGTCCAAGCCCGAGCGCGTGTCGGCCATCATTGGCGACGAGCTCAAGCAGATCAAGGCCGAGTTCGGCCAGAGCAAGGTCGGCGCCCGCCGCAGCACGGTCGAATACAGCGCGCAGGACCTGTCCACCGAGGACCTGATCACGCCCACCGACATGGTGGTCACGCTCAGCCACACGGGCTACATCAAGAGCCAGCCGCTGTCCGAGTACCGCTCGCAAAAGCGCGGCGGACGCGGCAAGCAGGCCACGGCCACCAAGGAAGACGACTGGATCGACCAGCTGTTCATCGCCAACACGCACGACTACCTGCTGTGCTTCTCCAACCGCGGCCGCCTGTACTGGCTCAAGGTCTGGGAAGTGCCCGCAGGTTCGCGCGGCTCGCGCGGACGCCCCATCGTCAACATGTTCCCGCTGCAGGATGGCGAGAAGATCAACGTGGTGCTGCCGCTGACGGGCGAGTACCGCAGCTTCCCGGCCGACCACTATGTGTTCATGTCCACCAGCATGGGCACCGTGAAGAAGACGGCGCTGGACGAGTTCTCCAACCCGCGCAAGGCCGGCATCATCGCCGTGGGCCTGGACGAGGGCGACTTCCTGATCGGCGCAGCCCTCACCGACGGCAAGCATGACGTGATGCTGTTCAGCGACGGCGGCAAGGCCGTGCGCTTCGACGAAAACGACGTGCGCCCAATGGGCCGCAACGCGCGTGGCGTCAAGGGCATGAACCTGGAAGAAGGCCAGAGCGTGATCGCCATGCTGGTGGCCGAGGACGAGTCGCAAAGCGTGCTCACGGCCACCGAGAACGGCTACGGCAAGCGCACCTCCATCGTCGAGTACACGCGCCATGGCCGCGGCACCAAGGGCATGATTGCCATCCAGCAGTCCGAGCGCAACGGCAAGGTCGTAGCCGCCACCCTGGTGCATGCCGATGACGAAATCATGCTGATCACCGACACTGGCGTACTGGTGCGCACCCGGGTCTCGGAAATCCGCGAACTGGGCCGCGCCACCCAGGGCGTGACGCTGATCTCCCTGGACGAAGGCGCCAAGCTCGGCGGCCTGCAGCGCATCGTTGAAAACGATGCCAACGAAGTCGAGGACGAGGCCACGGGCGAGGAGGCCACGGGCGGCGACGAAGCCGCTGCCGAAGGCACGGGCGAGCCCGCCTGATGACCCAGCCGCCGCTGGGACTGCCTCCCGCACCGGGAGCGCAGCCCCAGCGGCGGCCCAGATTTTTGACAGTTGCAGGCACCGCCCGAACTGGCGCCTGCGCGTGACTTGACAGTGAACTCCATGAACCGCCCTTACAACTTCTCCGCCGGCCCAGCCGCCATTCCCGCCGAAGTGCTGCAGCAGGCAGCCGCCGAAATGCTCGACTGGCACGGGTCCGGCATGAGCGTGATGGAGATGAGCCACCGCGGCAAGGAGTTCATCTCCATCTATGAACAGGCCGAGGCCGACCTGCGCGAGCTGCTGGCCGTACCGCCCGAGTTCAAGATCCTGTTCATGCAGGGCGGCGGCCTGGCCGAGAACGCCATCGTTCCCCTGAACCTCTCGCGCGCCGGCACGGTGGACTTCGTGCTCAGCGGCAGCTGGAGCCAGAAGTCGGCCAAGGAAGCACGCAAGTACGTGGCCGACGCGCACATCGCGGCCAGCGGCGAGGAGGGCAAGTTCACCGCCCTGCCCGCCCCCGAGAGCTGGCAACTGAGCCGCGGCGCCAGCTATGTGCACATCTGCAGCAACGAAACCATCCATGGCGTGGAATTCCAGGAGCTGCCCGACCTGAAGGCGCTGGGCTGCGATGCTCCGCTGGTGGTTGACTTCTCCTCGCACGTGGCCTCGCGCCCCGTCGATTGGAGCCGCGTGGGCCTGGCGTTCGGCGGCGCGCAGAAGAACCTGGGCCCGGCCGGCCTGACCCTGGTCATCGTGCGCGAGGATCTGCTGGGCCACGCCCTGCCGGCCTGCCCTTCGGCCTTCGACTACAAGACCGTGGCCGACAACCAGTCGATGTACAACACGCCTCCGACCTGGGGCATCTACATCGCGGGCCTCACGTTCCAATGGATCAAGCGCCAGACCGAAGGCGGCCTGACCGGCGTGGCCGCCCTGGAGGCGCGCAACATCGCCAAGGCCGACCTGTTCTACCAGTACGTGGACCAGTCCTCGTTCTACGTGAACAAGGTCGCTGCCAATTGCCGCTCGCGCATGAACATCCCCTTCTTCCTGCGCGACGAATCGCGCAATGACGCCTTCCTGGCCGGAGCCCGGGAACGCGGCCTGCTGCAGCTCAAGGGCCACAAGTCCGTCGGCGGCATGCGTGCCAGCATCTACAACGCCATGCCCATCGCTGGCGTGCAGGCGCTGGTGGAGTACATGCGCGAATTCGAACAGCGCAACGCCTGACCGACCCACACTCCCGCCCATGAGCACCACACCCCAAGCCTCTCCCGATCTGGCGCATCTGCGCGTGCAGATCGACGATATCGACCAGCAACTGCTGGACCTGCTGAACCGACGTGCCCGCGTGGCAGAGCAGGTCGGCGAGGTCAAGAAGCGTGAAGGCACGCCCTTCTTCCGCCCGGACCGCGTGGCCCAGGTCATCCAGAAGATCGAGTCCGCCAATCCCGGCCCGCTCAAGAACGGCCATGTCTCGGCCATCTGGCGCGAGATCATGTCGGCCTGCCTGGCGCTGGAGTCGCCCCAGCGCGTGGCCGTGCTGGGCCCGGCGGGCACGTTCTGCGAGGAAGCCGCCATCCAGTACTTCGGCGGCGCGGCCGATCTGATGTACTGCAACAGCTTCGACGAGGTGTTCCACGCCACGGCCGCAGGCAGCGCGCAGTACGGCGTGGTGGGCGTGGAGAACTCCAACGAAGGCGTGGTCACGCGCTCGCTGGACATGTTCCTGCACACGCCCTGCCACGTGGTGGGCGAGGTCAGCCTGCTGGTGCGCCACAACCTGCTTCGCAGCAGCAACACGACCGAGGGCATCGAGGTCGTGGCAGCCCATCCCCAGGCCCTGGCCCAGTGCCAGGGCTGGCTGGCCAAGCACCTGCCGCACGCCGAGCGCCGCCCGGTGTCCAGCAATGCCGAAGGCGCCCGCCTGGCCGCGCTGCACCCCAACATCGCCGGCCTGGCCAGCGAACGCGCGGCCCAGCAATTCGGCCTGCATGTGGTGGCGCATGCCATCCAGGACGATGCCTACAACCGCACGCGCTTCGCCGTCATCTGCCTGCCGCACACGCTGGCCACGCCCTCGCCCAGCGGCCAGGATTGCACCAGCATCATCATCTCCGTGCCCAACCGCCCCGGCGCCGTGCATGACCTGCTGGTGCCGCTCAAGAGGCACGGCGTGTCGATGACGCGCTTCGAGTCGCGCCCCGCGCGCACCGGCCAGTGGGAGTACTACTTCTACATCGACCTCGAAGGCCACCCGGCACAGCCCAATGTGGCCAGCGCGCTGGAAGAGTTGCGCGGCCTGTGTGCCTTCTACAAGGTGCTGGGCACCTACCCGGTATCCAAGTGATGCAGCCCTTTGAACAACTGGGCCTGATCGGCTGCGGCCTCATGGGCGGCTCGTTCGCCCTGGCGCTCAAGCAGGCAGGGCTGGTCAAGCGCGTCGTGGGTTACAGCAAGTCGCCTTCGACGACCGAACGCGCTCGCCAGATGGGCGTCATCGATGTGGAGGCCCCCTCCGCCCTGCTGGCCGCCGCCGGTGCCGACCTGGTGCTGCTGGCCGTGCCTGTGGCGGCGACCGAGGCCACGCTCAAGTCCATCAAGCACCTGGTCACGCCCGAGATGATGATCATGGACGTGGGCTCCACCAAGGTCGATGTGGTGCATGCCGCCCGCTCGGCCCTGCGCGACCAGCTCGGCTCCTTCGTGCCGGCCCATCCCATTGCAGGCAAGGAAGTCTCGGGCGTCGAGCACTCCGCCCCCCAGCTGTACAAGGGCGCACAGGTCATCCTGACGCCCACCGAACGCACGCTGACCGACCACCTGCAAAAGGCCCGCTCCCTGTGGGAACTGCTGGGCTGCCGCGTGCGCGCCATGTCGCCCGAAGCCCACGACAGCGCCTTTGCCACGGTCAGCCACCTGCCGCATCTGCTGGCCTTCGCCATGATGCAAAGCGTGATCACCCAGCCCGACTCCGACGACGTGCTGTCACTGGCCGGCCCCGGCTTCCGCGACTTCACACGCATTGCCGCAGGCGATCCCAAGATGTGGCGTGATGTGCTGCTGGCCAACAGCGAGCAGGTTCTGGCACAGTCGCGCCAGTTCCAGCAGGCGCTGCAGCAACTCGAATCCCTGATCCAGGCCGGTGACGGACAAGGTCTTGAAGACCGCCTGACCCTGGCCAGTGCCGCGCGCGCCCATTGGCGCATGGGCGCTCCGCGCCGCTGACGCGCAACGCAGGGCAAGCGTCAGACGCAAGCCCGGCGCACCCAAAGCGCTCCTGTGCATTGCGGCCGGCGCGGCCGCAATGCCTTCCGACAGCCTGTTTGCTTCCGAATTGCCATGTTCAGTACCGCCTTTCTCGATATCCCCCCTCTTTCCCGCGCGCAGGGTACGGTGAGCCTGCCGGGCTCCAAGAGCATCTCGAACCGCGTGCTGCTGCTCGCGGCACTGAGCCAGGGCACGACCGTGGTCCACGACCTGCTCGACTCGGACGACACGCGCGTCATGCTCCGGGCCCTGCAGCAACTGGGCTGCACGGTGGAGCCCGCAACCATCACCCTCGGCCAGCCCGTGCGCATCACCGGCCTGGGCGGCGTCCTGCCCTCTGGCGCCAGCGCCGAACTGTTCATGGGCAACGCCGGCACAGCAATGCGGCCGCTGACGGCAGCCCTGTCCGTGCTGGGCGGCGACTTCAAGCTCAGCGGCGTGCCGCGCATGCATGAGCGCCCCATCGGCGATCTGGTCGATGCGCTGCGCCAGCTCGGCTGCCGCATCGACTATCTGGGCAACGAGGGCTTTCCTCCGCTGCATATCCGCCAGCCCGATTCCTCGCAGTTGCCGCACAACCCCATCCAGGTGCGTGGCGATGTCTCCAGCCAGTTCCTGACCTCGCTGCTCATGGCGCTGCCGCTGCTGGCCAACACGCGCGACATCACCATCGAAGTCGTGGGCGAGCTGATCTCCAAGCCCTACATCCACATCACGCTGGAATTGCTGGCCCGCTTCGGCATTGCCGTGCACAACGAGAACTGGCAGCGCTTCACCATCCCGGCCGGCAGCCGCTACAGCTCGCCGGGCGAGATCCATGTCGAGGCAGACGCCTCGTCGGCCAGCTACTTCATCGCACTGGGCGCCATCGCCTCGGACAGCGCCGAAGGCATCCGCATCCTCGGCGTGGGACTGGACTCCATCCAGGGCGATATCCGCTTTGTCGAGGCCGCGCGCGCCATGGGCGCCGAGGTGGAAGGCGGCCCCAACTGGCTGCGCATCCGCCGTGGCGCATGGCCGCTCAAGGCCATCGACCTGGACTGCAACCACATCCCCGATGCCGCCATGACGCTGGCCGTCATGGCCCTGTATGCCGATGGCACGACCACGCTGCGCAACATCGCAAGCTGGCGTGTCAAGGAAACCGACCGCATCGCGGCCATGACCAAGGAACTGCGCAAGCTGGGCGCCGATGTCGAGGAGGGCGCGGACTACATCCGCATCACGCCGCCCGCGTCCACCGCCGCATGGCGTGCGGCCAGCATCCACACCTATGACGACCACCGCGTGGCCATGTGCTTCTCGCTGGCGGCCTTCAATCCGGCCGCCCTGCCCGTGCGCATCGAAGACCCCAAGTGCGTCGCCAAGACCTTCCCCGACTACTTCGAAGCCCTGTTCTCGGTCTGCGAGACGGCGCGCGCGCGCATTCCCGTGATCTGCATCGATGGCCCCACGGCCTCGGGCAAGGGCACGATTGCCGCCGAGGTCGCCCAGGCTCTTGGCTACCACCTGCTGGACTCGGGCGCGCTGTACCGGCTCACGGGGCTGGCCGCATCGCGCGCCGGCCTGGTGCTGGATGAACCGCACGCCCAGCAGATCGCCGTGCTGGCGCGTGAGCTGCCCGTGCGCTTTGACGCCGAGCAGCGCATCTGGCTGGGTGACGAGGATGTCACCCTCATCCTGCGCAGCGAGGAGTCGGGCATGAACGCCTCGCGCGTCTCGGCCCTGCCTGCCGTGCGCGACGCGCTGGTGGACCTGCAGCTGTCCTTCCAGCAGCTTCCGGGGCTGGTTGCCGATGGCCGCGACATGGGCACGGTGATCTTTCCCCATGCTCCCCTCAAGGTCTATTTGTCGGCCTCCGCCGCCTGTCGCGCCGAGCGCCGGCATAAGCAGTTGATTTCCAAAGGAATTGCCGCTAACATAAGCGCCCTTCGGGCTGACCTTGAAGCACGCGATGCGCGGGACATGAACCGCAGCGTCGCACCGCTCAAGCCCGCCCAGGATTCCATGCTGCTTGACAGCTCCGAACTCTCCATCGAAGAGGTGGCAGAGCAGGTGCTTTCGTGGTGGCAGGAACGCCAGCCGTTCGGCCGCGACTGATTGCCAGTTGCGCCGCACGTCGGCAAACCCGCCCTCCGGGCCCAGACATGGCGGCACCGCCCCATGTACGGCCCGAGGTCCATAGACTCCAACACAGTGGTTGAACCCACAACACCTCCGCAAACAGTCCTAGAAACGCCTGGCAATAGTGCCAGCGGAAACCTGCTTGCGGGCAAGGAAATACATGTCTGAATCTTTTGCCTCCCTGTTTGAAGAATCGCTGCAACGCACGGAAATGCGTCCTGGCGAGGTCATCACCGCTGAAGTCGTGCGCGTCGAGCACAACTTCGTCGTCGTGAACGCTGGCCTGAAGTCGGAAGCCTACGTGCCAATCGACGAATTCAAGAACGACCAGGGAGAAATCGAAGTCCAGGTGGGCGACTTTGTGTCGGTCGCCATCGGCTCGATCGAAAACGGCTACGGCGACACCATCCTGTCGCGCGACACCGCCAAGCGCCTGGCCTCGTGGCTGGCTCTGGAAAAGGCCCTGGAATCGGGCGAATTCGTGACCGGCACGACCTCCGGCAAGGTCAAGGGCGGCCTGACGGTGCTGGTCAACGGCATCCGCGCCTTCCTGCCCGGTTCGCTGATCGACACCCGTCCGATCAAGGACCTGACTCCGTACGAAAACAAGACGATGGAGTTCAAGGTCATCAAGCTGGACCGCAAGCGCAACAACGTGGTGCTGAGCCGCCGCGCCGTGGTCGAAGCCTCGATGGGCGAAGAGCGCGCCAAGCTGATGGAAACGCTGAAGGAAGGCGCCATCGTTCAAGGCGTGGTCAAGAACATCACCGAATACGGTGCGTTCGTGGACCTGGGCGGCATCGACGGCCTGCTGCACATCACCGACATGGCATGGCGCCGCGTGCGTCATCCCTCGGAAGTCGTGCAGGCTGGCCAGGAAATCACCGCCAAGATCCTCAAGTTCGACACCGAGAAGAACCGTGTCTCGCTGGGTCTGAAGCAAATGGGCGACGACCCGTGGATGGGCGTTTCGCGCCGCTACCCCTCGAGCACCCGCCTGTTCGGCAAGGTCACGAACATTGCCGACTACGGCGCGTTCGTCGAGCTGGAACCCGGCATCGAAGGCCTGGTGCACGTCTCCGAAATGGACTGGACCAACAAGAACATTGCTCCGACCAAGCTCGTTACCCTGGGTGACGAAGTCGAAGTCATGGTGCTGGAGATCGACGAAGACAAGCGTCGCATCTCGCTGGGCATGAAGCAGTGCAAGGCCAACCCCTGGCAAGAGTTCGCGCAGAACACCAAGCGCGGCGACCGCGTCAAGGGCCCGATCAAGTCGATCACCGACTTCGGCGTGTTCGTGGGTCTGGCTGCCGGTATCGACGGCCTGGTGCACCTGTCCGACCTGTCCTGGAACGAGCCCGGCGAAGCCGCCGTGCGCAACTACAAGAAGGGCCAGGAAGTCGAAGCCATCGTGCTGGCCGTGGACGTCGAGCGCGAGCGCATCTCCCTGGGCATCAAGCAGCTGGACAGCGATCCCTTCACGACCTTCGTGACCGTGAACGACAAGGGCCAGATCGTGTCGGGCAAGGTCAAGACGGTGGACGCACGTGGTGCTGAAATCGACCTGGGCGAAGACATCATCGGTTACCTGCGTGCTTCGGAAATCGCCGTGGACCGCGTGGAAGATGCCCGCTCGGTGCTGAAGGAAGGCGACGAGATCACCGCCGTGGTGGTCAATGTGGATCGCAAGACCCGCAACATCCAGCTGTCGATCAAGGCCAAGGACCAGGTCGACCAGCAAGAAGCCATGGCTTCCCTGTCCGCTCAGTCGGCCAAGGAAAACGCCGGCACGACCAGCCTGGGCGCCCTGCTGCGCGCCAAGCTGGACAACTCCGACAAGTAATCAGCAGCCAGTCTGCTGACCGCTGAAGGTCGGATGCGACGGGCGCCTCCGGGCGCCCGTCGCCATTTCAACCCCTGATTCCTATCCTTGATGACCCGATCCGATCTCGTCGAAGAACTCGCCGCCCGCTTTGGCCAACTGAGCCAGCGCGATGCCGAGCAGGCCGTCAAGACGATTCTTGACGCCGTCAGCGATGCCCTGGTGCGAGGCCATCGCATCGAAATCCGCGGCTTTGGCAGTTTCTCGGTCAACCATCGCCCGCCCCGCATGGGCCGCAATCCCCGCAGTGGCGAGGCCGTCCACATTCCGTCCAAGCGCGTGCCGCACTTCAAGCCCGGCAAGGCCCTGCGCGAAGCCGTGGACCTGCGCCCCGGCGCGGCCATCGATACAGACAACACAGGCTCCGGCACAGGCACCGGCCCTGCCGCCTGAAAGCGGGCTGACCGGCTGCGCGCGCCGCAGCCGCCCTCTCCGCCAGGCTCTAGAATCGTTCCCGTCACACAAGGGAACACATGAAGTACTTCCTGTGGCTGCTCAAGGCGGCCATTTTTTTTACGCTGTTCGCTTTCGCCCTGAACAACCAGCAGGACGCGACGGTGCACTTCTTCTTCGGCACCTCCTGGACTGCGCCGCTGGTATTGGTGGTGCTGGCCGCCTTCGCCCTGGGCCTGATCGTGGGCGTTCTGGGCATGGTGCCGCGCTGGCTCAAGCACCGCAACGCCGCGCGCTCGACCCAGGCCACGGTGCCTGCCGCGGCCGAGGCACCGCAAGCGGCCACGGCGCCCAAGCCCGCCCCATCCCCCATCCTGCCGGGCGACGTGCATGGAATTTGATCTGAGCTGGATATTGCTGGGCCTGCCCGTCGCCTTCGTGCTGGGCTGGCTGGCCTCGCGCTGGGACCTGAGGCAGATTCGCGCCGAAAACCGCCAGGCGCCCAAGGCCTATTTCAAGGGCCTGAACTTCCTGCTCAACGAGCAGCAGGACAAGGCCATAGACGCCTTCATCGAAGCCGTGCAGAACGACCCCGACACTTCGGAGCTGCACTTCGCGCTGGGCAACCTCTTTCGCCGCCGTGGCGAATACAACCGCGCCGTGCGCGTGCACGAACACCTGCTGTCGCGCGGCGACCTCAGCCGCGTGGACCGCGACCGCGCCCAGCACGCGCTGGCCCAGGACTTTCTGAAGGCAGGCCTGCTCGATCGCGCCGAGGACGCGCTGCGCCGCCTGGAAGGCACGGCCTTCGAGGCCGAAGCCCGCCTGGCCCTGCTGGCCATCTACGAACGCTCGCGCGACTGGACACAGGCCGCCGCCATTGCGCGCCGCATGCAGGAAGCCAACCAGGGCGACTTCAGCGGCCGCCTGGCCCACTACCTCTGCGAAGACGCCCAGGCCCTGTTGACCCAGGGCCAGCAGGCCGAGGCACTGCAGCGGCTGCAGCAGGCCATCACCACCGCCCCACAGGCCGCACGCCCGCGCCTGGAGCACGCGCAGCTGCAGCACCGCATGGGGCAATCGACCCAGGCCCTGCACACGTTGGAAAGCCTGGCCGAGCAGTCCCCTGCCTCGCTGCCGCTGGCGGCTCAGCTGCTGGTGGACATTGCCGCCGCCACGGGCCAGCGCCAACACATCCACCAACTGCTCAGCCAGCAGTACGAGCAGGCGCCCTCGCTGGATCTGCTGCAGGCGCTGGTCGCGCTGGACGCTCAAATCGAAGAACAGAGCAACGATGGTGAAACCAAGGCACCGGGACGCGCACGCCTGGTCCAGCATCTGGACAGGGAGCCCTCCCTGGTGGCTGCCGCGCAGTGGCTGGCAGGCGAGAAGCTGGCCGAGGAGCAGTACCACCCGGCCGTGCAACGCGCGCTGGACCACGCGGCCAAGCCGCTGACCCGCTACCGCTGCGCGGCCTGCGGCTTCGAGGCACGCCAGCATTTCTGGCATTGCCCCGGCTGCCAGAGCTGGGACAGCTATCCGGCCCGGCGCGTCGAGGAGCTGTGATGCAGGGCAGGCGCGAGAAGCAGCTCCCCCTGCATCGCGTCACCCCCATTGGCAAACACGGCATGGACGGTGTATTTTCAGAGTATTCCTAGAAACCGCCTTGGCAGGCGCATGGCCATTGACTTTGCACACGTTCGGCCATGCCTGCACGGGCCTGCTGGCCCCCTTCACCGCCTAGCCGCACGCCAAGGCCCTGCATAAGATGCCTCTGGGTCGCAATGTTGCGGCCCTCAACATTTTGGGATCAGGAGGTTTGTATGTTCAGAAAACTGATGGCTGGCTTCATTGCACTGCTGTGGTCCGTGATGGCCCTGGCTGCCGTGGAAGTCAACAAGGCGAATGAAGCCGAACTGACATCCATCAAGGGCATTGGCCCGGCCATGTCGGCACGCATTCTCGAGGAGCGCAAATCTTCCGCCTTCAAGGACTGGCCCGATTTCATTGCCCGCGTCAAAGGCGTGGGCGAACCGACCGCCGCCAAGTTCTCGGGTGACGGCCTGACGGTCAATGGCGCCAGCTACAAGGGCCAGGGAGCCAAGCCCGCTGTAAAGGATACGGCGGCCAAGGATGCCAAGGATACCAAGGACACGGCAGCCAAAGGCACCAAGCCGACCAAGGACCAGGCCGCCAAACCGGCCACGCCGGCCAAGGCCGGCGCGGCCTCCTGAGTACGCCAACTGTCTCTATCCAACCCGCTTCGGCGGGTTTTTCATGCGTACTACCCTCGGGGTATGCGCGGCCATAGCCTGAAACATGCTCAGGTTTTCATAGCGAAGCAAAAAACCTTGCCCGTAAAATGAACCGCCCATGCCCCTGATCACCCTCATCCTCCTACCCTTCATCGGCAGCCTGATTGCCGCAATGCTGCCCGCCAATGCGCGCAATACGGAGTCAACGCTGGCCGGCGTCATTGCTCTGGGCTGCGCCATCCAGACGGCATTGCTGTTCCCCCAGATCGCCGATGGGGAGGTGCTGCGCCAGGAGATCGAGTGGCTGCCGGCACTGGGGCTGAATCTGGTGATCCGCATGGACGGCTTTGCCTGGTTGTTCTGCATGCTGGTGCTGGGCATCGGTTCGCTGGTGGTGCTTTATGCGCGCTACTACATGTCGCCGGCCGATCCCGTGCCGCGCTTTTTCTCGTTTTTTCTGGCCTTCATGGGCGCGATGGCGGGCGTGGTGCTGTCGGGCAACATCATCCAGATTGCCTTCTTCTGGGAGCTGACCAGCCTCTTCTCCTTTCTTCTGATCGGCTATTGGCACCATCGCAAGGATGCACGCCGGGGCGCGCGCATGGCGCTGACGGTGACGGGAACGGGCGGCCTGGCCATGCTGGCCGGCATGCTGGTGCTGGGCCACATCGTGGGCAGCTATGACCTGGACAACGTGCTCATCGCCGGCCAGCAGGTGCGCGACCACCAGCTGTACCTGGTCGCCCTGGTGCTGATCCTGCTGGGCGCACTGACCAAGAGCGCGCAGTTCCCCTTCCACTTCTGGCTGCCGCACGCCATGGCCGCGCCCACGCCGGTGTCGGCCTACCTGCACTCCGCCACCATGGTCAAGGCCGGCGTCTTCCTGCTGGCACGCATGTGGCCCGTGCTGGGTGACACCGATGCCTGGTTCTGGCTGGTGGGCGGAGCCGGCGCGGCAACGCTGCTCATCGGTGGCTATCTGGCCATGTTCCAGCACGATCTCAAGGGATTGCTGGCCTATTCGACGATTTCCCACCTGGGCCTGATCACGCTGCTGCTGGGCCTCAACAGCAAGCTGGCCGCCGTGGCTGCGGTGTTCCACATCATGAACCACGCGACCTTCAAGGCCTCGCTGTTCATGGCCGCAGGCATCGTTGACCATGAAAGCGGCACGCGCGACATCCGCCGCCTCTCGGGCCTGCGGCACATGATGCCCATCACGGCCACGCTGGCCTGCGTGGCCAGTGCGGCCATGGCGGGCGTGCCGCTGCTCAACGGCTTCCTGTCCAAGGAAATGTTCTTCGCCGAGACCGTCTATCTGGACGCTGCCCCCTGGGTGCGCACGGCCCTGCCCGTGGCCGCCACGGTGGCGGGCATGTTCAGCGTGGCCTATTCGCTGCGCTTCACCATTGACGTCTTCTTCGGTCCCAAGGCCACCGACCTGCCGCACGAGCCGCACGAGCCGCCGCACTGGATGCGCGTGCCCGTCGAATTGCTGGTGCTGGCCTGCCTGGTGGTCGGCATGCTGCCCGCGTGGGCGGTGGGCAGCTTCCTTGCAGCGGCCGCCACGCCCGTGGTCGGCGGCGATCTGCCCGAGTACAGCCTGGCCATCTGGCACGGCTGGAACATGCCCTTGATCATGAGCCTGGTCGCCCTGATTGGCGGCATCCTGCTGTACATGCTGCTGCGCTGGCAGCGCCAGGCCGGCCACATCGATAACGCACCGCTGGTGGGCACGCTCAGCGGCCAGCGCATCTTCGAGAACCTGCTGGCCCGCCTGTCCCTGCTGGGCCGCTGGTCACGCCGGCGCCTGTCCACCATGCGCCTGCAGTGGCAGATGCTGTGGCTGGTGTGCACCGCCGTGCTGGCGGGCGTTCTGCCGCTGTGGCTGCAGGGCATCAAGCTGGGCGATCGGGGCATGCTGCCGCTGTCGCCCGCCTTCGTGCTGCTGTGGGCCGTGGGCATTCTCTGCGCCCTGGGCACGGCCTGGAAGGCCAAGTACCACCGGCTGACCGCGCTGATCATGCTGGGCGGCGCCGGCCTGTGCACCTGCCTGACCTTCCTGTGGTTCTCGGCACCCGATCTGGCGCTGACCCAGCTGGTGGTCGAGGTCGCCACCACGGTGCTGATGCTGCTGGGCCTGCGCTGGATGCCCAAGCGCGACAAGAGCCTGCACATTCCCGTGCTGTCCGCCGAGCTGCGAGCCCGCTCGCGCCGCATGCGCGACCTGCTGCTGTCGCTGGTGGCCGGGGGCGGCATGGCCTGGCTGGCCTTCGCCATGATGAGCCGCCCCTTCTATGACGGCGCCTCCACCTTCTTCCTCGAACATGCGCTCAGCGACGGCGGCGGCACCAATGTGGTCAACGTCATGCTGGTGGACTTCCGTGGCTTCGACACCTTCGGCGAAATCGTGGTGCTGGGCATCGTGGCCCTGGTGGTCTATGCCCTGCTGCGGCGCTTCCGCCCGGCGCGCGAGACGCTGGACCTTCCCGAGCAGCAGCGCTACGTGCCAGGCGACCTGCAGACCGATCTGTTCAATCCGCGCAATGCCGGCGATACGGCCGTGGGCTACCTGATGGTGCCCGCCGTGCTGGTCCGCCTGCTGCTGCCTTTCGCGGCCCTGGTCTCGGTCTACATCTTCATGCGCGGCCACAACGAACCCGGAGGCGGCTTCGTCGCCGGCCTGGTGTTCTCGGTCGCCTTGCTGATGCAGTACATCATCTCCGGCACGCAGTGGGTCGAGGCCCACTTGCCGATCTTCCCGCGCCGATGGATCGGTGTCGGCCTGCTGTTCGCACTGGGTACCGGCATGGGCTCCATCGTGGCCGGCTATCCCTTCCTCACCAGCCACACCTTCCATATGACCCTGCCAGTCGTCGGCGACGTGCATCTCGCCAGCGCCCTGTTCTTCGACATCGGTGTGTTCTCGCTGGTGGTGGGCGCGACCATGCTCATTCTGACGGCCATCGCCCACCAATCGGTGCGCAGCCACCGCTACCACGCCCGCCTGCTGGAGGAGCAGCAACAACAGGCCGAGGAGGCCGAAGCCGCCGTGCAGCAGGCCACCGCTGCAGCCCTGGCGCGAGGAGGTTTCTGATGGAAGTCGTGCTTGCCATTGCCATCGGCGTACTGACCGGCTCGGGCGTGTGGCTGCTGCTGCGCCCACGGACCTACCAGGTCATCATGGGGCTGGCCCTGCTGTCGTATGCGGTCAACCTGTTCATCTTCAGCATGGGCCGCCAGGGCCTGGCCATTGACAAGGAGCCCGTGCTGCGGGCCGGCGTACCGCAGGATCTCGCGCACTATGCCGATCCCATGCCCCAGGCGCTGGTGCTCACGGCCATCGTGATCGGCTTTGCCATGACGGCGCTGTTCCTCGTGGTGCTGCTGGCCTCGCGCGGCACCACCGCCACCGACCATGTGGACGGAGCCCATTCCCGCACCGAGCAGGAGATGCCATGAACGAGCTGACCGCCCGTCTCATGCCGCACCTGATGCTGGCGCCCATCGTGCTGCCCATGCTCTCGGCAGCGCTCATGCTGCTGCTGCGCGAGGAGCGCCAGCGCGTGAAGTTCGCCCTCGGCCTGGTGTCCACCGTGCTGGGCCTGGGCGTGGCCGTGCTGCTGATGCTGTGGACCGACCAGGCCGGCGCACCCGTCAACCTGGGCGTCTACATGCCGGGCAACTGGCCCATGCCCTTCGGCATCTCGCTGGCGCTGGACCGCCTGACCGGCATGATGCTGGTGCTGACCTACACGGTGGCCCTGGCCTCGCTGATCTTCTCCAGCGCCCGCTGGCACCGCGCGGGGATGCACTTTCACTCGCTGTTCCAGTTCCAGCTGATGGGCCTGAGCGGCGCCTTCCTCACGGCGGACCTGTTCAACCTGTTCGTGTTCTTCGAGATCATGCTCGCGGCCTCCTACGGCCTGCTGCTGCATGGCTCGGGCCGGGCGCGCATCCAGGCGGGCCTGCACTACATCGCCATCAACCTGGCCGCCTCATCGCTGTTCCTCATCGGCGTGTCCATGCTCTACGGCCTGACCGGCACGCTGAACATGGCAGACCTGGCGCGCGCCATTCCCCAGATCAGCAGTGCCGACCGCGGGCTGCTGCATTCGGCAGCGGCCATCCTGGGCATCGCCTTCCTGACCAAGGCGGCCATGTGGCCGCTGAACTTCTGGCTGGTGCCGGCCTACAGCGCGGCCACCGCGCCCGTCGGTGCCGTGTTCGCGCTCATGACCAAGGTGGGCGTCTACGTGGTGCTGCGGCTGTGGACGCTGCTGTTCAGCTCCGAGGCCGGCTCCTCCGCCCTGTTCGGCAGCACCTGGCTGATCGTCGGCGGCATGCTGACCATGGCCTTCGGCGGCCTGGGCATGCTGGGCTCGCAGCGCCTGACGCATATCGCGGGCTTTGCGGCCATCCTGTCGTCGGGCACCCTGCTGGCTGCCACGGGCTTTGGCCAGAACGCGCTGACGGCGGGGTTGCTGTACTACCTGCCCAGCTCCACCCTGGCCGTGAGCGCGCTCTTCCTGATTGCCGACGTGGTGGACCGCTGGCGTGTGGATGACGACGCGGGCGAGCCCTATGAAGACGATGAGGCGCCCTTCCTCAACGCCGAGCTGCTTCCCACCGAGGGATTCAACCTTGACGAATCCGAAGAGGTGCTGATCGGCCGCGCCATTCCCGCCGCAGCCGCCTTCATCGGCCTGAGCTTCATGCTGGCCACCCTGGTGGTCACCGGCCTGCCCCCGCTGTCGGGCTTCGTGGGCAAGTTCGCCATGCTGTCTGCCCTGCTCAACCCGCTGGGCCTGGGCAACTCCAGCGGCTTCCAGGCCGGCTGGGCCGGCTGGGTGCTGGTGGCGCTGATGATCATCACCGGGCTGCTGGCCCTGCTGTCGCTGGTGCGCGCCGGCATACGCCACTTCTGGGCGACCGAGGAGCAGAACTCCCCCTCGCTGCGCGTGGTCGAAGGCCTGCCCATCGCCTTGCTGCTGGCCTGCTGCGTGGCACTGACGATGCGCGGCGGCGAGCTGATGGGCTACACCCAGCGCGCAGCCGATGCGCTGCTGGCGCCCGATGTCTATGTACGCTCCGTCATGGGCACGCAGCCCGAGCCCAGCCCGGCAGAAAAGAAGGCTCGCCTGGAAGCCGGCCCTGAAGGCGCGGCACGCGCCGCGGCCCAGGCCAGTGGCGCGCCCATACCCGCAGGCATAGGCGATGCAGGCACGACGGCGGGCAAGGAGGATTCCCGATGATGAAAACCTTGCTGCCCGCGCCGCTGCTGTCGGTGGCGCTGTTCCTGCTGTGGCTGCTGCTCAACCGTTCGTTCAGCAGTGGACAGATCCTGCTCGGCGCCTTGCTGGGTCTGCTGCTGCCGCTGCTGCTGCGCGGCCTGCGCCCCTTGCCCGTGCGGGTGCGCCATCCGCTGACCATCCTGCGCCTGGCGCTGCGCGTGGTCTGGGACACCTCGTTGTCCAACTTCAACGTCGTGCGGTTCATGCTGTTTCCGGGCATGCGCAAGCACCCGGCCAACTTCGTGCGCATCCCGTTGGAACTGCGCGATCCCAACGGCCTGGCCGTGCTCGCCATGATCGTGTGCATCACGCCCGGCACGGCCTGGGCCGAGATCTCGCGCGACCGCTCGCAGCTCATGCTGCATGTGCTGGAGGTCGATGATCCCGAGGAGATCGTCCAGCACGTCAAGCGTTGCTACGAGCGCCCCCTGATGGAGATTTTCGAATGATGCCCTGGTTCCACTGGACTTTGATGTTCGCGCTGGGCCTGCTGGTCGCGGCCATGGGTTGCGCCGTGCTGCGCCTGCTCAAGGGCCCGCACGCCCAGGACCGCGTGCTGGCGCTGGACTGCATGTACCTCAACGGCATGCTGGCCATGCTGCTCATGGGCATCATCTACGACAGCACAAGCTACTTCGAGGCGGCCTTGCTGGTCGCGCTGTTCGGCTGCGTGGGCTCCACCGCCATGGCCAAGTTCCTGCTGCGCGGCGAGGTGATCGAATGACGCCGGAGACCACACTGCCGCTGTGGTGCCAGATCCTGGTTGCCGCGCTGGCGCTGGGGGGCGCCATCATCGCCTTCCTGGGCTCCATGGGACTTTGGCGGCTGGGCAGCTATTTCGAGCGCGTGCATGCGCCCTCCATCATCGCCACCATGGGCTGCTGGCTGATCATGCATGCCACCTGGATCTACTTTTCCGTCAGTGGCCAGAGCCTGGCCGTGCATGCGCTGCTGATTGCGGTCTTCATTTCCGTGACCGTGCCCATCACCACCATCTTCCTGATGCGCGCAGCCCTGTTCCGCGCGCGCCGTGCGGGCCAGGACGTGCCGCCGCCGCTGAGCACCGTCGTGCGCAACGAACCGGCCGAGCACCCGGACGTCTGAAATCGCTTGCGGCGCCTGAAAATGCCCGCCCATTGCCGGTGGCGGGCCCCAGGCCCAAGCCCTGCCCAACTGCTCAGCATACGAATCTGCCACCGGCCCCGTCAATGCGCAAAGCAACGGATACGCGAGCCCCGCGGCTATGAGTTTGTGAGCGTATAGTGCAGTCATCATCTGCGCTGGCAACGCATTTGATGGAACGGCCACAGGCGTGGCCGCCCTGGGTTTTTCTGTGTACGAGGGTTCATGCAAATCTCTTCCCCCCTGACCGATACCGATCTGGCCAACGGCTGGTCGGCCCTTCACAACCAGGCGCACAACGGCATGGCATTGCAGCAGAATTCCAATCGCCTCGCCTTCGCGGACCCGGAATTCATGTTCCGCCGCGAGACCCGCGGCATCCGCATGCAGCTGGAGCTGCTCAAGCCCGACCTGGCGCAGATCGAACGCGGCATAGAAAACACCGTCGTGGTCTATGGCAGCGCGCGCTTCGTGGACCTGGAGCAGGCCGAGCAGCAACTGGCCGACGCGCAGGCCAGCGGCGATGCACAGCGCATTGCAGTGGCCGAGCGCGCCGTGCGCAACGCCCACCGCTACGAGCAGGCCCGCGCCTTCACGCGCATCGTGGCCGCCGACAGCCTGAACCAGCCGCCCGAGGAGCGCCTCTATATCTGCACCGGCGGCGGCCCCGGCATCATGGAGGCGGCCAACCGTGGCGCCCATGATGTGGGCGCACCCAGCATCGGCCTGAACATCGAGCTGCCGCACGAGCAAAACGGCAACCGCTTCATCTCGCCGGACCTGAGCTTCAAGTTCCACTACTTCGCCTTGCGCAAGATGCATTTCATGATGCGCGCCAAGGCCCTGGTGGCCTTCCCCGGCGGCTTCGGCACGCTGGACGAGCTGTTCGAGGTGCTGACCCTGATGCAGACCGGCAAGACGCATTCCGTGCCCGTGATCCTGTTCGGCACCGAGTTCTGGAAGCGGCTGCTCAACATCGACCTGATGATCGAGGAAGGCACGATCTCGCCCAAGGACCTGCAGCTGTTCCGCTATACCGATGATCCGGTGGAGGCCTGGGCGCTGATCAAGCAGTTCCACGCTGGCGGCTGGTAAGCCGCAGCGGCCGGCAGGCCGCCACCGCATCGCAAGGCGATCTGCGCACCAAGGCGCAGGTCGCCTTTTTCATTCCGGCTTGCGCGGCGGCAATCCCATGAACCAGGCCGTGCGGATGCCCGAGGCCACGGCTGCGCCCACAACCCAGAACAGCGCAGACACGCCGATCAGCGCCCCCGCCGAGCCGAACAGCACGGGCATGGCCACGCTGGAGGCATTGATGGCCATGAGCCGCAGGCCCAGCGCCTCGCCATGGCGGTGCTCGGGCGTGATCTGGTGCAGCATGCTCATGACCATGGGCTGCACCGAGCCCAGCGAAAAGCCCAGCAGCACCGAGCACACGCCCATGGTCAGTGCCGAGTCCATGAAGGGGTACAGCGCAAAGACGAAGGCGGTGATGGCCATGGCGCCGGAGATCACGGCGCCTTCGCGCAGGCGCTCGGCCACCAGCGGCATGGCCAGGCGGATGGCGGCGGCCGCCACGGCAAAAATGCCCAGCAGCGTGCCGATGACCGAGGCGCTCAACCCCTTCTCATGGCCCAGCAGCGGCAGCACGAAGGTGTGCACATCCCAGCACGCCGACTGCAGCCAGTTGACCAGCAGCAGGTTGCGGAAATTGCGGTCGCGCAGCAGGTCCCAGGCATGCTGCTTGGGGCCGCCGATGGGCGCGCGCACGGGCGGCAGCTCATGCGTGTGGCGCACCCAGCTCCAGGCCAGCACGGGCACCAGGGCCAGCAGGCCGAAGGCGACGCGGTAGCCCATGGTGCTGCCCTCGCCTCCAAAATTCGCGTGATCGATCAGCAGCCCGGTGCTGAAAGGCCCGATGAAGTTGGAGATGGCCGGCCCTATGGCCAGCCAGCTGAACACCTTCTTGAGCGCCACGGCGTCGTGAGTGACCCGCCCTGCATGGCGCTGCACGGCAATCACCACCGCGCCGCTGGCACCGCCCGTCAGCAGCGCCACCAGGCACAGCACGGGATAGACCGGAAACGCCAGTGCCAGCGCACAGCCGCCGCTGGCCGCCAGCATGGACAGGAAAAACGGCTTGCGAAAACCATGCTTGTCCGCAAAGCGCCCGGCCGGCAGCGCCAGGAACACCTGGGTCAGCGCAAACAGCGCCAGCAAGATCCCCACGGCCGCCGCGCTGTAGCCCTGCTGCAGCGCCAGCAAAGGCGCGGCCAGCCGCATGCCGGCCATGGTGGCGTGCACGCTGACCTGGGCCATGATGACTTTGAACAGCGCCAGATTCATCTCAGTCCTGCTCCGACCCTGGCTCCATGCCTGCCGCCGTGTCCTTGTCGTCCGGCAGACCGGGCAGCCCTGCGCTCGAGGCCGGCGCGGGCAGCTCCTGCACATCGCGCAATTGCCGCTGGATGGCGCGCGTGCGAACACCCACCTGCTCGAAGCGCTTGGCGGCGGCATCGATGGATTTGCGCGTGGCATCCACCACCTCGCCGAACTTGGCGAACTCGGTCTTGACCTGGCCCAGCACGGCCCAGACCTCGGAGGAGCGCTTTTCGATGGCCAGCGTCTTGAAGCCCATCTGCAGGCTGCTGAGCATGGCCGCCAGATTGGCCGGGCCGGTGACCATCACGCGGCAGCCGTTTTGCACGGCCTCGACCAGGCCGGGGCGGCGCATGACCTCGGCAAACAGGCCTTCCGTGGGCAGGTAGAGCACGGCAAAGTCCGTGGTGTGGGGCGGGCTCACATACTTGCCATGGATCTTGCGGGCCTCGAACTTGATCGATGCCTCGAAGGCATTGCCGGCCGAGGCAATTGCCGCCTTGTCGGCCGCATCCTGGGCGTCGAGCAGGCGCTGGTACTGCTCCACCGGGTACTTGGCATCGATGGGCAGCCAGACCGGCGTCTCGTCGCTGCGTCCGGGCAGGCGGATGGCGAACTCCACCATATCGTCGCTGCCAGGCACGGTCTTGACGTTGCGCGCGTACTGCTCGGGCGTGAGCACGTTCTCGATGATGGCGCCCAGCTGCAGTTCGCCCCAGGTGCCGCGCGTTTTCACATTGGTCATCACGCGCTTGAGGTCGCCCACGCTGCCGGCCAGCGTCTGCATCTCGCCCAGGCCCTTGTGCACCTGCTCCAGCCGGTCGCTGACCAGCTTGAACGACTCGCCCAGGCGCTGCTCCAGCGTGGCATGCAGCTTCTCGTCCACCGTGCGCCGCATCTCCTCCAGCCGCGCCGCGTTGTCCGACTGGATGGTGGCCAGGCGCTCGTTGAGCGTGCCGCGCAGCTGTTCGGCATGGACCTGGCTGGATTGCGCCAGCCCGCCCAGCTGCTGCTGGATGTCGTTCTTGAGGGAGTCCAGCGTGCTGCGCGTGGTCTGCGCCAGCGCCTCGAAACGCTCCTGCACATGGGCGTTGAAGCGCTGCGTGCTTTCGCCCTGGGCCTCGCGGGCCTGGGCGCTGTCGGCGGCCAGGCGCACGGTGAGCCGGCCCAGTTCCATGCGAAAGGCTGCCAGCGCCTCGCCCTGCTCGCGCCGCGCGGCCTGTGCATCGAGCTGGGCCTGGGCCAGATGGGCCTGCAGCTGCTGCGACACACGGTCCAACCCACCGTCGCTCTTGGCCACGGCCATCTGCGTGGCCTGGGCGCCGCGCTCGAGCTGCTGCAGCCGCACATCCAGCATCTGCAGCGCCTGCAGCAACTGCTGCGGCGCCACCCCGTCATCGCGCTGCGCCGAGCGCCTGCATAGCAGCCAGATCACGGCCGCCTGCCCCAACAGCAGCACGGCCCATGCCGCCCACCACACTCCGGATATCTGGGTCAAGATCTTGCTTCAGCTCCATTCAGCGGGAAGCGGCCAGGGCCTGCCTTCCCGCGATTGTCGGGATACGGCACTCAGGCCTTGGCGCGCGCGCCTGCAGCCGCCGCCTCGGGCTGGTTGACAGGCGTGCGCGGGCCCTTGCCGCTCAGAAAGTCGATCAGGTTGTCGGCTGCCAGCTCGGCCATGGCGCTGCGCGTGCCCATGGTGGCGCTGGCGATGTGCGGGGTCAGCACGACATTGGGCACGGTCAGCAGCTCGGGATGGACCGAGGGCTCGCCCTCGAACACGTCCAGGCCGGCGGCGGCAATGGTCCTGTCGCGCAGCGCCCTGGCCAGCGCCGCGTCATCGACGATGCCGCCACGGGCGATGTTGATCAGCGTGGCCGTGGGCTTCATCCTTGCGATCTCGGCCGCGCCTATGGTGTGGTGGTTTTCCTTGGTGTAGGGCAGCACCAGCACCACATGGTCGGCCATGGCCAGCAGTTCGTCCTTGCCCACGTAGCCGGCCTTGCATTCGGCTTCCAGCTCAGGCGACAGGCGCGAGCGGTTGTGATAGACCACCTTCATGCCGAAGCCATGCGCACCGCGCCGGGCGATGCCCTGGCCGATGCGGCCCATGCCGATGATGCCCAGCGTGCTGCCGTGCACTTCCGAGCCGGCGAACAGGTCGTAGCGCCAGGAGTTCCACTTTCCAGCGCGCAGGTAGTGCTCGCTCTCGGTCACGCGGCGGGCCGTGGCCATGAGCAGGGCGAAGCCGAAGTCGGCCGTGGTCTCGGTCAGCACGTCGGGCGCGTTCGTGCCCTGCACGCCCGCTGCCGTCATCGCGGGCACGTCGAAGTTGTTGTAGCCCACGGCCATGTTGGCCACGACCTTCAGGCGCGGGCAGGCCGCCAGCAGTGCCGCATCGATGGTCTGCGAGCCTGTGGTCAGCACGCCGTCCTTGTCCTGCAGATGCGCGGCCAGTTCCTGCGGACTCCAGACCACGTCGTCCTGGTTGGACTCGACCTCGAAGTGCTGCTCCAGCTTGCGCACCACCTCGGGCGGGATGGCGCGGGCGATCAGGATGCGGGGTTTGCTTGCCATGTCTGTCTCTTTCCTTGTCTTGGCGGGAGGCGGTTCTTCAGCGGAACCAGATGAAGCTCATCAATACGAACAGCGGCACCAGAATGCCCAGCGACCAGGCCATGTAGCCGAAGAAGCTGGGCATCTTCACGCCGCGCTCCTCGGCAATGGCCTTGACCATCAGATTGGGCGCGTTGCCGATATAGGTGTTGGCACCCATGAACACCGCGCCCGCGGAGATGGCCGCCAGCGTGGAGGCCATCGTGGTCATCAGCTGCGCGGCGTCGCCCCCTGCGGTGTTGAAGAACACCAGGTAGGTCGGCGCGTTGTCGAGGAAGGAGGACAGCAGGCCCGTGGCCCAGAAGTACATCAGCGGATCGGGCGTGCCGTCGGCGCGCGTGACGGCGCCCACGATGGCGCCGAACGGCCCGCCCGTGCCCGCCTTGAGCATGGCGATCACGGGGATGATGGTCAGGAAGATGCCCGCGAACAGCTTGGCCACTTCCTGCATCGGCCCCCAGCCGAATTCGTTGGCCTGGTGCACGCTGCGCGGCGTGAGCCGCAGGGACAGCAGCGCCACCACGATCAGGCCCGCATCGCGCACCAGCCCCGGCAGGCCCACATGCGTGCCGGCCAGCACCAGCCCTGCATCGGTGCGCCACAGGCCGCTCATCAGCACCAGGGCCACCACGGCCAGCAGCAGCGCGAAGTTCACGCTGCCATCGAAGCCCAGGCGGCTGGCGCGGCCCGAGGCGTCGATGCTGGGCGTGGGATCGGGCAGGTCCGCCTCGCCGGCCTTGCGCAGCAGCCAGGTGTCGATCGCGTAGAAAAGGGCCAGCAGCACGCCGACCAGGAACAGGGTCTCGGTGAAGATGTGGCGCACCGTCCAGAAGAAGTCCACGCCCTTGAGAAAGCCCAGGAACAGCGGCGGATCGCCCAGCGGCGTCAGCGAGCCTCCGGCATTGGAGACGATGAAGATGAAGAACACCACCACATGCGCCTGGTGCCTGCGGTTGTCGTTGGCGCGCAGCAGCGGCCGGATCAGCAGCATCGATGCGCCCGTGGTTCCCATGAAGCTGGCCAGCACGGCGCCGATGGCCAGGATGGCCGTGTTCAGCCCCGGCGAGCCCTTGAGATTGCCGCGCACATAGATGCCGCCAGACACCGTGTACAGCGCCGTCAGCAGGATCACGAAGGGCAGGTACTCGGCCAGCAGCGCATGCACCAGATTGGCCAGGGCCGCACCCGCACCGAACACCGCTGCAAAGGGCAGCAGGAAGGCCAGCGCCCAGGCCGCCGTCAACTTGCCGAAATGCCGGTGCCAGAAATGGGGCTCCACCAGCGGCACCAGGGCAATCGACAGCAGCATGCCCGCAAAGGGCACGCCCCAGAGCACCGACAGCTGGCCCCCATCGATCTCGGCCGCCAGTGCCCAGGAGGGCACGCAGGCGACAAGCAGCACCAACAATCCACGCAAGGCCTTCATGGTCCCGTCTCCTCTTTGTTCTGTATTCACTGTCCCCTCCTGGCAGCGGGCCGCGCAGTGATCAAGTCTGTGCCGCGGGCGCCGCGATCTCGAACACCTGGCGCAGATAGGCCAGGTATTTCTCGTCGTCGCACATGCTCTTGCCCGGCGTGTCCGAGAGCTTGGCCACGGGCTGGCCGTTGCAGCGCGTCATCTTGATGACGATCTGCAGCGGCACATGGTCGGGCGCGTCGCCCAGGTCATTGGTCAGGTTGGTGCCGATGCCAAAGGCCAGCTGGCAGCGCCCGTGGAAGCGCTGGAACAGCTCGATGGTGCGCGGCACCGTCAGGCCGTCGCTGAAGATCAGCGTCTTGGTCAGCGGGTCGATGCGGTTGGCGCGGTAGTGGGCCAGCAGCCGCTCGCCCCACTCGAACGGGTCCCCGCTGTCATGGCGCGCGCCATCGAAGAGCTTGCAGAAGTACAGGTCGAAATCGCGCAGGAAGGCCGACATGCCGTAGACGTCCGACAGCGCAATGCCCAGGTCGCCCCGGTACTCGCGCGCCCAGGACTCGAAGCCGAAGATCTGGCTGTCGCGCAGGCGCGGGCCCAGCGACTGGCAGGCCTGCAGGTATTCATGGGCCAGCGTGCCCAGGGGCCGCACGCCCAGCTTCATGGCATACAGCACGTTGCTGGTGCCCGCGAACTGCCCCTCGGACTCCGCGGATGCGCCGGGCCGGCCCAGGCGTGCGCACAGCACGCGCAGCACCTCTTCATGCCAGGCCCGCGAAAAGCGGCGGCGCGTGCCGTAGTCGGCAATCTTGAGCTGCTCCAGGCCCGGCTGCTGCAGCAGCGCGATCTTGGCATCCAGCCGGCGCCGGCCCTCGGGAAAATCGGGCACCGGCTGGGTGTTGCGGAAGTACACCTCGTTGACGATGGCCAGCACGGGAATCTCGAACAAGATGGTGTGCAGCCAGGGCCCGCGAATGGTGATGTCAATCTCGCCGCTGGGCAGCGCCTGCACCGTGACGCACTTCTCGTTGAGGTGGAACAGGCTCAGGAAATCGACGAAATCGCTCTTGATGAAGCGCAGGGAGCTCAGGTAGGCCAGCTCCGCATCCTGGAACCGCAGGCTGCACAGCGAGCGGATCTCGGCCCGGATCTCGTTCACATAGGGCGCAAGCTGCACGCCGGGATTGCGGCACTTGAAACGGTACTCGACCTGTGCCCCGGGAAACTGGTGCAGCACCACCTGCATCATCGTGAATTTGTACAGGTCGGTATCGAGCAGGCTGGTGATGATCATGGACAGAGCCGGGCGGTAGGCGCCCAAGCGGTCAGATGGCAGACAGCTTTCGAGTGTAGGCCATCCACACGCCGCCGCGCTGCGAGCGGGCGCCTTGCATGCGCCCCGAACGCCATCAGCCGCGCAGCAGCGGCTCCAGCACCCGGCGCAGCGCCTGCGGAATCTGGGCAGGCCGGCGCGTCTGCCGGTCCACATAGACATGGACGAAATGCCCGGCTGCGGCCGACAGCGGCTCACCCTGCGCAAACAGCCCCACCTCGTAGCGCACGCTGGAGCCGCCGATGCGGGCCACGCGGATGCCGGCCTCCACCTCCTGCGGAAAGGCCAGCGGGGCGAAGTAATTGCATTGGGTCTCTATGACCAGTCCTATCGTCTCGCCCGCATGAATGTCCAGCGCGCCCTGCTCTATCAGATGGGCATTCACCGCCGTATCGAACCAGCTGTAATAGACGACGTTGTTGACGTGCCCGTAGACATCGTTGTCCGACCAGCGGGTTGTTATAAAAGTGAAGTGCTTGTAAGCATCTCTTCCCTCTGGAATAGGTCTAGTAGCTACAGAATTTTTGTCCATTGTCACCCCCATACTTCAAGCAAAACTGCGAAAATGTCCATTGAATTGACCATCTGACCATAGGGCAAGCACATGAGCACCAGAAAATTGACCATTGGCACCAGCCCAGCCCCCAGCCGTCGCCCAAGGCTTCCTAGTGGCATCAGCTACCACCCTACCCCCCAAGGGCTGAAATATCGTATCCGCATCAGGAGCGAGAAGAAGTTGAGGGCTTTAGGAGCTACAGAGCAGATTGATGAAGTGTTTGATGAACTCAAGCAAGCAGAGCAACGACTCATCAAGCTCAAGTACAAGAAAGATGAAGTTCAACAAGAATTTATAAAGAAATTTATTGATGAAGTTTCTTTAATAACAATAGCCGAACTTCTAGAAGAACACTACACACAATATTATTCCAAGCTCAAGTCTTCAAAAGAACACAAGAGTAGAATGAACGTCATCAGCAGAACTTTAATTCTTGCAGAAGACCCGAGAATTATCAAAATTGCAACAATTAAATTCAGAACGACTCAAGCGGTAGACAACAAAATTGAGTTCGGAAGTGTTCCAGTAGTTGAGTTTTCAAAGTATCTAAATTCTTTTATTTTTTCCAGAAAACAAAAAGTCAAAAATCAAACGATTGTCAATGATTTGATGTTTCTATTGACAGCTTTGAAAAATGCACACAACTATTTTTCAAACATTGAGAAGATAAAAGATCCCTTAGAAACTGTAGATTTCAAGCAACTCAAAGACCAAGTTACTTATAGAAATAAGCGACTTAACCCGCAAACAAGAGCAGCAATAGAAACAATTCTCTTAGAGAAAAGCAGGAAGCTGCACTATTGGGAAATGTTCGTATTTCTAAGCGAAACAGGAATGAGAATTTCAGAAGCTTTGTCAGTTCTTAAAAAAGATGTTGACACAAGCAAAGATATTATTTCTTTGATTTCAAAGAAAAACGACAAACCAAGATTTGTCGGAGTGACGGAAAAACTTAAAGAAATTCTCTACAAAAAAATTGAAAATTTAAAGGCTACTGATAGAGTTTTTCCGTTCTCTAAAGAGACATTTCAAACAAAGCTCAAGAACATTCGCCCACATCTAGATGAGTTAGGAATTAGGTTTCATTGGCACATGCTCAGGCATACATTCATCAGCAATGGTTTTGAGAGCAAGTCAATTCCAAACTTAATGAATGAGGTTGATATCAACGACTTCCAGCACTTTCAACAGCAATACTTGAATCCCCACCAGAGTGAACAGATTGCTATCAAAGTAGCCAAAGCTCAACAGCTAACACCCTATGAGATGCAAGTAGTTGCAGGACACGGGAGTCCTGAAGTCACTATAGGCACATACACACATCAAAGAGAGCTAACAAAAGAAGAAATTCTTATAAAGCAAAACGAGGAGCTAAAAATAATGCTCATGCAACTAACAAAGAAAATTGCAGAAAAAGATTAAAAAAGTCCTGGACAAGAGAAAATAATAACAATAAAATGGAGTCTTCTTAAACAGCCAAAGCGAGGGCTTTAAAATGTTTGCCAACCAAAGTTTTTTGACTTCTGCACAAATCAAGGCTCAAATGGAGGCTCTGCAAGCACAGCTTGCACAGGCAGAAGAGATTGAAAAATCCAGCAAGAAAATTATTGAAGAAATCAAAAAGAGCAAGATTGACCCTAAGGCTCTTACCGCTCTTCTTGTTGCCGAGAAACTGATTATTCTTCCTGCGGGCAGCCAATCTACAGATAAAGAACTAATCTTTACTACTGCTGTCACGACAAAAGAAGGTCGGCAAAGTACTTTTAAAGTGTGGAAAGACCGCGAAGTTTGGAAGCTCACTGCTGATGCTCTCAAATACTGGCAATCTGTAAAACAACTTGGGCAAGAAAAATTTATTGAGAAATCAAACGAGGTCGGCAAGGCTTGGTTTGCAACAGAAGCCGGCAAAAATTGGCTGGCAAAAGCTTTTGCATAAGCACCCTATCCCATCCCACACAAGCACTCTACGGAGTGCTTTTTTTTCGTCTAAATCATTTTTGCTTAATTTAGCTTTTTCTTAAAGAACATCTTTTCTCTACGAGAATTTCAGATAAAACAGTGATTTCATTAACCGCTTATCTTAAATACTTAAGAAAGCTTGCATTTTGAATTATTTTGCTGTACAGTTATATAACAACAAAGGAAATAAAATGAAAACAATATCAAATTTTATAATAGATGAAGAAATAAAATTATGCGATGCCTTCCCTTTAGAGGGGGAAGATGCGGTTGCAGCAGTCTTAAAAATAAAACTAGACATGCCTGAGTTAGCTACTTATGAATACTTGACTATATTTTCAAGCATTTATATTGATCAAGGAGAAATCAAAGAAAAACTTTCAAAGCTAAATGGACTGAAAGAAAAGATGCTTCCATTGTTATTAAAAAAATACGAATACAACATCAAATACGAAATAGTTTACGAGTTAAGCGAAGATATTGGCGATGTAGAAATAGAGGAAGAGTTTATTCAAAATAAAGTTGACTACATCAATGAAATTCTAAGGGAAGCAGTTGAGCAGCAAATTAAAGACAATTTTGATCTTTAACCAAACCAGCGAAAGCTGGTTTTTTTTCGCCTCTCAAATCTTTTTAGCATCATTTTATATGATGTTTTTCTATACACCTTTTTATACACTACTCCGCAAACATTGAAACCCGCATGGATAAAGGCTTTCCGAACGATTGAGAAAATTCTTATACACTAATCCATACACCCCACTACTTTTTTATACACTACTCAAGAAACCTTGAAAGCCTTTATCCATGCGGGTTTCAAGGGGGTTGACAAATTTTCTATACACTATTTTCGTGCATTGTTGATATTAAGAGTGACAGATGTATTCTAGAATAAATATCTATTAGATATAGACTAGTATTGTCGTAGACAACTGTATTCTTTGTATTAAGAATAAAAAAAAGGAGGCGGCGCGAAAAAATGCAATTTGCTCTTGATTTTTTATTATTTCACTGTACAGTTATATAACAACAACAGAAAATCAATGAACAATATAAACAACAAGACAGTGAGAGATAGATTTGTAGCAATCAGTCATTTAACAATAACAGCCTTAGCTAAGTTAAATTGTTTAGCTAGCTACACACTGTATTTTTATCTATCTAGCAAACAAACCTTCAAAAACGGACTTGTCGGAGTTTTTGAAGAATTAACAATTTATGATGTTTCAAAATACTTGAGCGAAACACTGAGCAAGAAAATTGACACAACAACAGCAAAATACTATTTGAACAAATTAGAGAAAAATTCTTTAATCAAAACACACAATCAAAAACCTCTTCTTTTGTCTCTAACTCAAGCTGAATTCGCTGAGAGCTTAGAGACAAAAGAAGAGGTTTTTTCTTATGTGCAAAACAATGAAGAAGAGTTTAATTTTCACATACATAGAAGACGAGCAAACGAGTTCTACAGCACTTTCAACATACAGCCGCTAGCTACCCCCTCCCCCACTCCAACGGGGGCAAAGGAGCAGGCTTTAGATGCGCTCATCAAGAGCAGGCCGACAAGAGCACAACCCACAGCCTTGGAGCTCTGCCAAGCACAGACTTGGCGGGATGAAATTGATGAGCTAGACCCGTTTGCAGACCCGCCCGAATTTGACCCATTCGCGCAACATCTAAATAAAAATAGAGAAATAGTAGAAAGATATAAACAACAAAGAAAGATTGAGATATGAAAGATTTATCAAAACAAGATGAGACCAATTTAGCAAAAAAACAGTTCAAAGAAGTCAAAGAAAAGATATTTAACTTGCTAAGTTTTCAAAAAGATAACAGTGAAGAATTAGAGTTTTTAAACAAAACTACAATATTATTTGTCAACAATCAACATGCAAATTATGCTGCTTACGCAGATTTTGACTACAAGTATTTTGACTTTAGAAACGAAGATTACATACATGCTATTGTCTACAACATAGCAAGTACAACAGACAATACCAATCTTTTTATTCACGAGCTAGCTCATTTAATATGCATTCAATACAACATATTAAATGAGAATCAGTCCGGCCACCACTGTTTAGAATTTGCAATAATAAATTATTGCATTCAATGGAAAGCAATTTACCAAAAGATTAATATACATAAAAGTTTTTTCAGGTCATCTGACATAAAAGACGATAAATCTTTCCCTACACTATGTGTAAATGTTTGTCAATTTGACAGCTTTATAAAAAATATTGAATGGCAGACACTTTCAGAATTAGTTAGAGAAAGCAAAAGGCTAGCAAGAATCATTAGACAAAAATCAATTAGATAAAATCAATTAAATAAAGGAAAGTAAAATGAATTTAGAAAATTTAGAAAATCATGAATTAGAAGAATTTCAAAAACAAGTGAATGACGAAAGAAATAAGCTCTACTTGTTTATGCTGGCTTTAGAGATAGCAGAGGACACAAGCGACTTGCAGCATCATTTTGAAGTCTATCAACATCATTACATCATAAATTCTTTTGAAGAAAACATAAATTTCCTAAAATCTCTTGAGCTGGAAAATATCAGTGCAATTGAATTCAGTTCACAGCTATCTTCAGAAATTCAAAGAGAAACATCAACAAGACGGAAAGATTCTCTTGAAAATAATTTAGAAATAAAACACGATAAACTTGATAAAAAGAAAAAGATTTGATATAACTGTATAACTGTACAAGAAAAAAGGAGAAAGAAATGAAGAAAATAGATAGGAAGTTTATAGAGTCATCATCGTTTAGACTTGATTTGCCAACCGCAATCTACAACGAAATAAAAGAGATTGCTGACAAAGAAAACAAATCAAGAACTTACACAATGATTGAAGCTCTGCAAGAATTTATTGAGAAAAAAGGAGAAACAAATGAATGAAGATATACAAGATATTTTAGAACTAGCTTGCTATTCCGTACTGATAATTTTTGTCGGTTTGGCAGAAACAGGAATTCACACGATAGCAAATTTTTTATAAAGGAACAAAAAATGAACGAGACAAAAAAAGAAAAAAGACAATACGATTTTAGTCCAAAAGCAGAAGCAGAACTAAAACTTGCCGGGTTTTTCTTCTTCAGCATGTTTGCCGGCATAATTTTTTCTGTGATGTATTTAATTTTGAAGGGATAATTATGAAAACGGAAAAAGAAATTGACGAGATGAATTTACTCAAGCACTACTACAAAGAGCTGAAGAAAATTCTAAAAGATGACTCACTGAGTCATGAGCAATTTGAAGAGCAATATCATTCAATACAAAAAGAAATAGAAAAATTAGAAAATTAAAGGAAATAAAATGAAATTACAAGAACTACAAACAAGACTCACTGAGAAGAAAATTAATTCGACTTACTCAAAAATCAGTAATGAATTTGTCAATCAAGAAAGAGTTTATCTAAACATCAATAAACAATTTTTAGTTTACTTTATTCAATTTGATGACAAGCCTTTTTTAAAAGTCTACATTCAAAGACCTAAAAATTTTGATTTCAAGAACATCAAACAAAGTGAACTTGAGACAGAACGATGCAAAAAAGCGAAGCTACAATTTTTAAATGCAATCAAATTTCTTGAATCAGGAATTCAAAATTTAGAAGAATATGAAAATTGGAATGATGTACAACTCTCGCCAAAATCCGAAGGCATCAAGATTGAAGTCAACATATAAAAGAGGTAAATTGATTACAAAAAAGGGCTGCAATTTTGTAGCCCTTTTCTTTTTTCTCTCCTGAATTTTTTATCTTTCTCAATTTACCGCTGTAAAAGTAACACTTGTTTTTGAACTGCTAGAAAAGACCGTATTCCACTCCAAGGGACAAGACAGAATACCTTTACACCTGTCGCAACCCCTAGCGGGCTTGCATTAAGAGCTTTGCTCACTCTGAAAACATAGAAATTTGATGGAATACGAGAAGAATACAAAACAACTCTAAGACAGCTTTAGTATTCCACTCAAAGCCTTATTTCATAAGGCTTGCAAGAGATTTTGAAAGTATTCCGCCGAAGACTTGATTTTTAGTATTTTTAGAATACTATAAATAAGCAACAAAGGAATACATATGCAAAATAAAAACAAGATAAAAATATCAGCCGGATTAAATTACTTTCTTCACAAGAAAGCTCAAGAATTTGTCAAAGAGAAAAATATTTCTCTCACATATTTAGTGGAAACTTCGCTTGAACTTTTCTTTGAAGAGCAAAAGAAAATTGAAAGCAACAAGAAATTTGAAGACAACTTTGCAACCCTTGCAGAAATTCTTTTGGAGATAAATCAAAAAATAGACGAGTTAAAAAATGATAACTAAAAGAAAAATACTCTATGCTCGTTCAAGAAAAACAGATTATCAAATCTCAAACGAAGACTATAGAACTTATTTAGACCAACATTTATTTTGGTTCATTGTTAGCTTTGCCTTCTCCACTTTTTTATTTTTTCTATTTTTCAAAGCTCAAGGCTATGAGTTTAGAGAAGCTTTGAAAATAAAAGACAAGCTCACTTTTTACATCATTGTGTCAACAATGATTGCAAGCTATCCAGCAATCAAGTTTGTAAAACCGTTTCAGCGACTCAAGATAAAAGACTTGAACAGTCCGCGACTTGTCTACGATGAAACAGCTTTAGAGCAGTTCAACAGCTACGAGCCCGCTCCCAAGGCTTTACAGCTCACTGACCTGGTACAGCTATCCAAGAGGGCCGCCGAGGTGGCCACTCTCATCACTGGAGAACAAGGCTCAGGCAAGACAGTGACTCTTGACCGCTACCACGAAGCCAGTATTCAGGCCGGCAGCTACTCAATTGTTCACGACCCCAAGGGCGACTACACAGACAAATATCTTTCAGTCGGGGAAAAGATTGCAGTGATTGCCCCATGGCTTGAACAAACAAAAGCCATAGATTTTGGGGGCATGATTTTCAACAAAGATAAGAACAAGCAAGATGTAATTCTTGACTTGTTCTTACTTTCTTTTCATGGCACAAAGCCCGAGGGGGACAGCTTTTGGTATGAAACATCTTATGCAGTTCTTAAAGCGATTTGCTTAAAGCTCTGCAAAGAAAAAGAAAACAACTGGCAAGAGTTAGATATTTGTCAGGAATTTTATTCAAAACAAACAGCAGAAGATTTTCACAACCTCAAAGAATTTTACCCGGCAGTCGGCAACTTAATTTCCAAAGAAGAAAGCAATATGATTTCTTCAATTATTGGCTCTTGTGTGCCCACAATAATTAAATGGCAATCACTTGCAAATTTTTGGCATGATGAAAAAAGCAGACTAAACATCAAAAACTTCATCTACAGAAGAACAAAATACAAACACATCATTATTAGAAATGATGCAACATATGAAAGCATTGCAAACTCTGTTGTTGCCTGCTTTGTCAATGTTGCAACAGCATTTTTATTAGACAGTGAATATTTAATCTTCTCAAAGAAACTAAAAGATTCCGAGCAAAAGTATGAATTCAGATTTCTTCTTGATGAATTTAATGCTTTTGCAAAGTTCTTAGATATACCAAAATTTAATGGCTTGAATGACCTTGGAAGACAAGCCGGCATTAGGCTAGTAATTTGCTTACAGAGAAGAACTCAAGCACTTCACTTTACAAAAAACAAAGACCTAGCAAACGATTTTCTTTCTACATTCCCCAATCTTGTGATTTGCAGAATGGCTACAGATGATGTGAAAGACTATGAAAATATTCTTGGCTCTTACAAAGTCATTGAAACTTCACAATCTGCCAACTTTAATAAAGATGGCCAGAGCTCATCAGAGAGAACTCAAGAGAGGGACATAAAGAATGACCCACTCATTCTAAAAAATATTTTAGGTCCTGATAAAACGGGTGTTTTTGTCTGCATTAAGACAGTACAAAATCCTATTTTTGCAGTGGTAAAAATTCCATTTAAAGAAGTCTTTGGCAAAGAAATTATTGAGCAAAGACAAGCACAGTGCAAAGCAAGCGACGAGAAATTTATAACAAACACCTTCAAGCAGAAGAACAAAGAAAGTAAAGAGATTGTTATAAATGTTGCAAGCAAAGAAGTAGAGCAAGCACAACCCACAAAAGAGAAAGAAGGAGTTCAATTCTCTGTAGATTTTGAAGAAAATCTAACTACGAAGTTAGAACAGCCATCGGCTGAAAGCTCTTCTTCTAAAGAAGAATGCAACGAGATAGCCAAAATCGGCATAGAGGCTCTTACAAGCCTCGCTGACCCAGCCCATTGCATCGGAACAATAAATACGGCTGTAGAGGTTCTTGAGGCTATAGAGCCATCCACAAAAAACACTAACACTCTGACAACAGAGGAAAAACTAAAAAAACTAAAAGGGAGAAGATAAATGCTAAGAATAAAACAATCAAAAAATAGTAGCTACTATACCAATGAGTACGGCGAAAAAGAAAACTATTACGACAAAGAAAGCAAGGGTTTTTGGCTAGGCTCTGCTAAGGAATTTTTAGGCTTGAAAGACGAGCTAACGATAGACGAGTACAACAAACTATTTAAAGGCCAATCACCTAATGGAAAAAATCTTACTTATCAGACTGGCAAGCATAGAACTTATGATTTAACTTTATCTTGCAACAAAGATGTTTCAATCTTAAAAGCAGCCTATCCACAGCTAGCCGACACAATAGACAAAATTACCCTAAATGCAGCCAAAGAAACTTTACAAGAAGCTCAAAAATTCATTGCAGTCAGAGAGACAAAAAACGGAGTAACAACAAAGAATTTTGAGACAAATTCTGTGTTTGGAACTTTCCACCATTCAACAAGCAGAGAGCTAGACCCACAGGAGCACTATCACAACTTGCTCATGCCCTTGAGCTTCAACAGCAAAGGCAAAGCCTATGCAAACGATGTGAGCAAGCTATTTAAAAATCAGAAATATCTAGGGAATATTTTTCAAAAGTCTATTGCTAGAGAGCTAGAAAAACAGCTAGGACTTAAGACCGTTTTCAATGAAAAAGGCTTATCTAGAATTATCGGTATCAACAAAGAAGAAAGAGACTATTTTTCAAAAAGAAAAGAACAGATTGAAAAATTAGCAGGAGACAATGCAAGCTATAGAGATAAAGACTTAGCAAGTCTTGCAAGCAGACAAACAAAAAAGGATTACGATTTATCTAAACTTCAAGAAAATTGGAACAAGGAGCTACAGCAGAAGTTTGGCTTCAATGAAGCAAGACTTCAATCAATGAGAAATAAGCCGGTAGAAACAAAAAAGGCCGACTTGCTTCAAAGCAAATCAGCCAATCTTGACAACAGAACAACAAGACAAATTTCAATATTCAAGAATATTGCAAAATTGTCAAAAGTCAAGCCCCGAGGAATTTCATCAAAATCTGTAGCAAGCTTTTCAAGCTCATCAAGAGAACAGCTACACAACAGCATTGCACAGCTTCAAGCAAGCTTAGGAAGCATACAAGCTCAACTTTCTTCAATGAGGCAAGAAGATCCCAACAGGCTTCAAGTATTTTCACAGTTCTTATCTTTAGGCTTTCAACTTCAAGAACTACAACAACAGCTAGCAGAGCTTCAAAGAAAAGAACTGGAAAAAGCTATTGAGCAAAACAAAGAAAGTGAAAAAACAAAAGGTAGAGAAAGAACTAGATTTGATAGAAGTCCAAAAGACCGCTAACCCCCCTGCCCCCTCTACACGAGGGGGAGAGGACCCCGTGTTTATCAAGAAGAAGAAGGAAGGCAGGACAGCCGTTATCGCTTCGCTACATGGGGCTAGCCCCATACCCCTGAAATGCTGCACGATTGTCCATCTTTTTGACCATTGCACTCTGTAAGCTATTGATTTGTATAGCTAAACATCGTTGTCCGCCCAGCGCGTGCTGATGCGTCGGAATGCCGCATAGGCCGAACGGGGCTGCGGCGCGGGGCGGCTCGGGGGCGATTCATTCATGGCGGCCATTGTGCCGCTGGCCGAATGCGCCCTGTCCCCGGCCACTGTCGCCATCACGACGCGCACTGCGGCCAATCACTCGCCAAGCGAGTAAGCATGCCAACTGAAAAATGTCGTCAAACCGACATAAAACCAATTCAAAATCAAAGACTTACAAAAAACCCACAGCTTTCCGGATTTTTTTGCTGCACCGCAGCATCAGGTACTTGATTCCTTTTTTGCAATCCCTACAATAAGACCCATGCTGCACTGCAACATGACACTCAGTCAGGTCAGCGCAGGCAATTCCCCGTAACCCGAGACCCCTGTGGTCCGTTTTTCTGGAGACTGACATGAGCTTGACCCCTGACCAAATCCTGAGCGCACAAAAGGCCAACCTGGAAACCCTGTTCGGCCTGACGAGCAAGGCCTTCGAAGGCGTTGAAAAGCTGGTGGAACTGAACGTGACCGCCTCGCGCGCCGCACTGACCGAAGCTGCCCAGCACACCCAGGCTGTCCTGAGCGTCAAGGACGCACAGGAACTGCTGTCGCTGCAGGCCAACCTGTTCCAGCCCCTGGCTGAAAAGACCGCTGCCTACAGCCGTCACCTGTACGACATCGCCAGCGGCACCGGCGCCGAACTCGCCAAGACCTTCGAAAGCCAGGCTTCCGACCTGCAAAAGAACTTCAGCGCCCTGGTGGACACCACGGCCAAGAATGCACCCGCCGGTTCCGAAACCGCCGTTGCCGTGATGAAGAGCGCCGTGTCGGCTGCCAACAATGCCTTCGAGTCGGTGCAAAAGGCCGTCAAGCAGGCTTCGGACCTGGCGGAAGCCAACTTCACGGCCGTGACCAACACCGCCAACGAAGCCGTCCAGTCGGCCCAGACCCGCAAGCGTTGATCACGCTGTCTTACAACGAGGCTGCGTGCAAGAATCAGTGATTACCCGCATAATTGCACGCATCCCGGGTCGAAAGACCTGACCAGTTGTCTCCTTGGATCCTCTTGAAACCCCCGTTTCTGGATCCTTTCAAACCCAGTCTTTGGACTGGGTTTTTTTTCGTGCGCTTTTTCGCGCGCCTTGGCTCACGGCCCACCAGGGACCACCGCGCACAAGCCCTTAGACGGGCCCCACCCTTTATTAAGAACAATTCGCGTTTGACCTATCATCGCGCTTTGCCAACAAAGAGAGGCCTGTCTTCATGTCGAAATCCCTGAAAGCCCTGTTTGCCGCTTGCGCCCTGGTGGCTGCCGGCACAGCCATTGCCGACTCCCAGGTCGTCAACCTCTACTCCGCGCGCCACTACTCCACGGACGAGGAGCTGTACAACGGCTTCACCAAGGCCACCGGCATCAAGATCAACCGCGTGGACGGCGACGACGCTGGCATCATTGCGCGCCTGAAGGCCGAGGGCCAGGCCTCGCCGGCCGATGTGATCCTGCTGGTCGATGCCGCACGCCTGTACCGCGGCGAGGTCGATGGCCTGTTCCAGCCCATCCACTCCAAGCTGCTGGAAGACGCCATCCCCTCCAACCTGCGCGCCCAGCCCACGGCCGATGGCATCAGCTGGTTCGGCCTGTCCACACGCGCCCGCGTCATCGTCTACAACAAGGCCAAGGTCCAGCCCGCCGACGTGCAGAACTACGAATCGCTGGCCGACCCCAAGTTCAAGGGCCAGTTGTGCATCCGCTCGGGCTCGCACCCCTACAACCTGAGCCTGTTCGGCACCGTGGTCGAGCACATGGGCGACCAGAAGGCCGAAGGCTGGATCCAGGGCATGAAGGCCAACCTGGCCCGCCCGCCCAAGGGTGGCGACACCGACCAGATCAAGGCCGTGGCCTCGGGCGAATGCACCATCGGCGTGACCAACAGCTACTACCTGGCGCGCATGATGCGCTCGGGCAAGCCTGAGGATCAGGCCGTGGTCGGCAAGATCGGCGTGGTCTTCCCGAACCAGTCCAGCTGGGGCACGCACCTGAACATCGCGGGCGGCGCCGTGGCACGCCATGCCAAGAACAAGGACAACGCCGTCAAGTTCCTGGAGTACCTGGCCAGCCCCGCCGCCCAGAACTACTTTGCCAACGGTAACAACGAGTGGCCAGCAGCCAAGGGCGTGGAACTGGACAACCCTGCCCTCAAGGAGATGACCGGCGGCAAGCCCTTCAAGAGCGAGACCATCCCGATCACGGCCGTGGGCAAGAACATGACCAAGGTCCAGCAAATGCTGGACCGTGCCGGGTTCCAGTAACCCCCATCGCGCCCATCACCAGCCCGGCACTGCCGGGCTTTTTCTTGGGCGCGACATGGCTGCGGCCGGGGCTGCATGCATAATTTGAGAGTTACGTTTACGTCAACGTCAGATAACCAAGGAGACATTCCATGCAGATCAAGGACCGGGTATTCATCGTCACGGGCGGCGCCTCCGGGCTGGGCGAAGGCACGGCGCGCATGCTGGCGGCCGAGGGCGGCAAGGTGGTGATCGCCGACATGCAGGCGGACAAGGGCGAGGCCGTGGCGCGCGAGATCGGTGGCGTCTTCGTCAAATGCGACGTGAGCCAGGAGGCCGATGGCCAGGCCGTGGTGGACAAGGCCGTGAGCCTGGGCAAGCTGGCAGGCTTGGTCAACTGCGCAGGCATTGCGCCGGCCGAGAAGACCGTGGGCAAGAACGGCGCGCACAACCTGGCGCTGTTTTCCAAGACCATCACCGTCAACCTGATCGGCAGCTTCAACATGATCCGCCTGGCCGCCGCCGCCATGTCGGCCAACGAGCCCGAGAGCACGGGCGAGCGCGGCGTGCTGATCTCCACGGCCAGCGTGGCGGCCTACGACGGCCAGATCGGCCAGGCGGCCTATGCGGCTTCCAAGGGCGGCGTGGTCGGCATGACGCTGCCCATTGCGCGGGATCTGGCGCGCAACGGCATCCGCAACATGACGATTGCCCCCGGCATCTTCGGCACGCCCATGCTGTTCGGCATGCCGCAGGAAGTGCAGGACGCGCTGGCCGCCGGCGTGCCCTTCCCCAGCCGCCTGGGCACGCCCCAGGACTATGCCAAGCTGGTGCGCCACATTCTGGACAACGACATGCTAAATGGCGAGGTGATCCGGCTGGATGGGGCCATTCGTCTGGCGCCGAAGTAAGCACCCCCTGAGCGGCTGTGCCGCTTCCCCCTCTCTTTCTCGCTTCGCGAGGGAGGGGGACGACACCCTCGCGGCGGGGCGGCGCGGCCGGCATAGGCCCTTGCTCGGTGTCCCTCGCTTTGGGCCGTGCCGGTTTTTGAGATACGCGCGTTATCACACCGTGGTGTCTGCAGGCGTGTCTGCAGGCGCTCTGGCCATCATCTCCAGCCCCTTGCGCAATGCAGGGAACAGGCTGTGCTGGAAGTTGTTCCAGCGCAGCTCGAGGATGGTGTCTTCGGGATCGATGTCGGTGCCCAGCACGTCGGCGATGACTTCGCCGGAGTCGATGCCGTTGTCCACGTAGTGAAAGGATGCGCCGGTCTTGAACAGGGGCGGGACCGGGCGCTGTTCCATGGTCTTCCAGTCCACGATCTTGTAGCCCTGCGCGCCATGCAGCGCGTCCAGCGTGGCGCAGGCGCCCCGGCGTTCATAGGGTGATTCCAGCCGCGTGATGCCGGGGTGGATGTTGGCAATCCTGCGGTGGAACAGGGCCCCGGGCCGCACGAGTCGGTCCAGGATGACGAGCAGGCCGTCCAGCACCACCCGCTCGGCACCCAGCTGCACCAGCCTGTCCTGCAGTTGTGCCTCGAACATCTGTTTGCCCGCGGCGCGCTGCGGATCGTTCAGCGGCAGGCGCCGGTAGGAGGACGGCACGGCCATGAGCAGGTCATTGACCCTGCGCCCCTGGATGCGCAGGTCCGGCGGATAGAACCAGCGGCCGCCCGGCTGGTAGCTGAAGCCGTAGTCGCCGATTTTTTCGCGGTCGCGGGGCGAGGCCTCGTCGTCGTCGTGGATCACGGCCTCCAGGCTGTAGATATCGCCCAGCGGGCTGGTGTCCAGCAGCTCGCCCAGGTATTCGAGCGGCGACTTCATGTAGCGCGTTGCGCCCTTGTAGGCGATGTGCTGGCCGGCCTGGTCGGCGGCGGCGTTTCTCAGGGACCAGATGTAGACGAGTTTTGTCTTTGCCATGTTCGTGGATTCAGCAGGAATTCAGATGTCGGCCAGCGCGCCTTGACTGGCGGGACTGGCCGATGCAGCCGCCACCGGCTGCGCCCCGTCTTGCGGCAGGACCATGCGGCCGGCCTCCATGCGCACGATGCGGTCGGCCAGGTGGAAGTAGCGATCGTCATGGGAGATGACCACCAGCAGGTGGCCCCTGGCGCGCAGCTCGGGCAGCAGCTCGGTGTAGAACAGGTGGCGGAAGCTCGGGTCCTGGTCGGCCGCCCATTCGTCGAAGACCAGCACGGGCCGGCCCTCCAGATAGGCGTGAACCAGGGCCAGGCGCTTGCGCTGGCCGGTGGACAGGTCGATGGTGCTGAAGCTGCCGTTGCGCACGCTGACCTTGTGGGCGATCTCCAGCCGCTGCAGGTAGGGCAGCGCGGCCTCGGGCAGCGCGGCGGCCTGGCCCTCTTCGCCGCCGGCCACCAGGTCCTCGAACAGGTAGAAGTCCGAGAACACCGTCGTGAACAGCTGGCGGTAGTCGTCGCGCGTCTGCGCCGTGACGGGCTGGCCGTCGTGCAGGATCTCGCCCTGCTGGGGCGCGTACAGGCCCAGCAGCAGCTTGATCAGCGTGGTCTTGCCCGAGCCGTTGTCGCCCACCACAAAGACCAGTTCGCCCTTGCCCAGCTTCAGGTCGATGGGGCCGATCTCGAAGGCCTTGCCGCCTTCGGGCGCATCGAAGGCATAGCGCACGCCCCGCAGCTCCAGGCCGCGGTCCAGGCGGACCTCGCCGGGCGGGCTGTCCAGGTGCAGGTGCGGCTCGGGGCTGGCAAAGCGCGCCGACAGGTCGGCAATGCGCTGCAGCGCCACCTTGGCACGGCCCAGGTTGGGCAGCGCGCCCGCGATCTGGTCCATGGGGCCCTTGAGGAACAGCAGCACCAGCACGAAGCCGCTGAGCACCACGGGCTCGGTGGTGCGCAGCGCGGCCCAGCCCAGGATGAGGGCGATCAACAGAAAGAACAGCGCCGAACCGAAGGCCGAGGCCAGCACATAGGTGTTGATGGCGCGGCTGTTGATGCGGCGGATGGCATCCACGGTGGAGCCAATCTGCCCGTCGAAGATGCGGCCCCGGCGCGCGCGGTGCATGCGCAGCTCCTTGGCGCCTTCGCTGATGGCGCGGTAGGCCTTGTGCAGCACTTCCTCGTGATCGCGCGCCTTCCAGAACCCCGCCACGCCGCGTGACTGCGCCAGCGCCTGCAGGCTCACGCCCAGCACCAGCGCCACCACCAGCATGGCAAACAGCGGCGGCGACAGCAGGGCCAGATAGGCCAGGCAGCCCAGCGCAATGGCCAGGGCGATCACGTTGGAGGCCAGCACAAAGGCCACGTCGCTGATCATGTCCACGTCCTGCGTGAGCACGGGCATGAGGCGGTGCGTGCGGTAGCGCTCCAGCGCATCGATGGGCGCGGCCAGGATCTTGCCGGCCAGTTCCTTGCGCAGCTGCGCCACCAGGCGCTGCCCCACGAAATTGCCCGACATGTCCGACGTGGCCCGGCACACCAGCACGGTGGCACACAGGGCGATGAAGGTCAGCAGCAGCCCGCCCGCAAGCCCACCGGGGCGGTTGAGCACCTGGTTGATGGTCGCCAGCAGCGCCACCGTGGCCCCACCCGCGCAAATGCCCGTGACCACGGACAGCGCCATCCACGGCAGGAAGGGCCTGAGCAGGCGCAGTACCTCGGAGGGCGGTCGGCTGGCGTTTTCCATAAGGGATTCCTCTGGCGCCCGTGGGCGCATGACCTTGCAATGCCGGCGCGGCCCGGCGTTTCCTGGAGCGCGGCGCACGGCGAGCACTCCCTACTCCCTGCAAGACGTGCGTGCGCCAAAAATGTTCACTGCCCAGGCGATGAACAAATTCCGCCGCCCTGCGTCATCACGAAGAAGGGGCAGCGCGGGCGCCCTGCCCTGCACCGGCCCGCTTTGCCTTGTCTGCCGCACACCCGAAGGACGCCATGGCTCTCCACCCCGACCTGCAAGCATTTCTTGAACTCGCCAACGCCCAGGCATCCAGCCGCCCGCGCATGAGCCAGATGACGGCAGCGCAGGCGCGCGCCGCCTACGACAACGCCACGCTGGCGCTGGACCTGCCGGGCGACGATCTGCCCACCGAGGACCTGGATCTGCCCACGCGCGACGGCGCGCGTATCCGTGCCCGGCTCTACCGCGCAGCCCCTGAACACACAGCCGCGCCCTGCCTGCTGTTCTTTCACGGCGGCGGCTACGTGCTGGGCGGGCTCGAATCGCATGACAGCCTGTGCCGCAGCCTGGCGCTGGGCACGCCCTGCAATGTGCTGGCCATCGACTACCGGCTGGCGCCAGAGCACCGCTTTCCCACCGCCTTCCTCGACGCAGAGGACGCCCTGGCCTGGCTGCTGGAGCACGGCGGCCGCCATGGCCTGGACGCGCAGCGCCTGGCCATTGGCGGCGACAGCGTCGGGGGCACGCTGGCCACGGCCCTGTGCATCGCCGCACGCGACGTGGGCATGCCCCAGCCCTTGCTGCAGTTGCTGCTCTACCCCTGCACGGCAGCGCAGCAGGACAGCGACTCGCATGCGCGCCTGGCCACCGGCCATCTGCTAGAAGGTGACACCCTGGCCTGGATGTTCGGCCAATACCTGCGCAGCGATGCGGACCGGCAGGACTGGCGCTTTGCCCCCCTGCAGGCATCCGACCTGGGCCGGCTGGCCCCCACGCTGATGGTGCTGGCCGAGTACGACCCGCTGATCGACGAAGGAAAGCGCTATGCCGAGCGGCTGCAGGCCGCTGGCGTGGCCGTGGACCTGCAGATCTACGCCGGCATGGTCCATGACTTTGCGCGGCTGGGCGCCCTCACCGAAGAGACCGAGGTGCTGCGCGACCGGCTCTGCAAGGCACTGGCCCATGCCTTCCAGGCGGCCCGCAGCCCGGCCCTGGCATGAACGGCCCTGGCATGAACATTTGCCGCTCCTGCGCGTCATCCCGGTCATGAGGCTGCCTTGTGTCCCTTGTGTCCCTTGTGTCCCTTGTGCCCCTTGCGCCCCTTGTGCCCTTGCCCGAGCCCCGACCCGTGTCCCACACGCGGGGCATTCCATCTGAAAGAGTCCACGTGCGTCCAGTCGAAGCCACCGCTACACCGTCACCAGACGCCTCCGGCGCCAGCTACCTTGCGCATGCCGGCGCCGAGACGATCAGCGTCTTCGGCGATGGACAGCGGCTGCGCCTGGAGCGTTCGGGGTCCGTGGATGCCGGCAGGCCCGGCAAGCCCAGTCTCTGGAACCTGTCGCCCACGGCCGCGCCAGGCCTGATGCAGCTGCAATGGCTGGGCCCCTGCTCGGGCATGCCCGAAACGGATGAACTGCTGGCCGCGCTGCAGGCAGGCTTTGGCCTGCATCCCGATGCGCAAGCCATCGAGCTGTCCCTGCCCCGGCTGCCGCCCGGCCTGCGCGACAGCATTGCCACAGTGCAGCCGGGCCAGGCCCCGTGCGTGGCAAGAAGCGTGCTGTGGCAGCAGCCCCTGTGGCTGCCCCGCCCGCGCCCACCCTATGCGCTGCACTACACGATCAGCGAAGGCGGGCGCCACCCCGTGCGCCTGCACAAGCCGCGCGGCGAGGTCTATCGCCGCTTCATCCCCTGGCTGGGCCGCACGCTGAGCTTTCGCACCGTGGAGCCCGAGGCCGACCTGCCCCTCATCCACCGCTGGATGAACGACCCGGTCGTCGCGCATTTCTGGGAGGAAAGCGGCGACCTCGCCCACCACCGCGCCTACCTGCAGCGCATGGCCGGCGACCCGCATGCGCTCAGCCTCATCGGCTGCTTTGACGGCGAGCCCTTCGGCTACTTCGAGGCCTACTGGGCCAAGGAAGACCGCATCGCCCCCTTCTATGACGCGGGCGACCATGACCGGGGCTGGCATGCGCTGGTGGGGGAGGCGCGGTTTCGCGGCCAGCCCTACCTGACGGCCTGGCTGCCCTCGCTGTCGCACTACCTCTTTCTGGACGACTGCCGCACGCAGCGCATCGTCGTGGAGCCGCGCGCCGACAACCGCAAGATGCGCAAAAGCCTGCCGCGCTGCGGCTATGCGCTGGTCAAGGAATTCGACTTCCCGCACAAGCGCGCCGTGCTGGGAGTCCTGCTCAGGGAACGCTTTTTCGCAGACGCCTTGTGGATACCGCAGACCGACGCAGCCGCGCCGGACGCACTGGACGCATCGACCCAATGAAAGGACCTTCCATGCAAACCCACCCGCTGATCGGCATCGGCTTCGGCCCCTCCAACATTGCCCTGGCCATCGCCCTCAAGGAGCGCGAAACCGCCGCGCGGGCCATGCACCCCGTCTTCATCGAAAAGCAGCCGCGCTTCGCCTGGCACCGGGACATGCTGCTGGAGCAGGCCCACATGCAGGTGTCCTTCCTCAAGGACCTGGCCACGCTGCGCAATCCCACCAGCCGCTTCACCTTCATCAACTACCTGCACGAGAAGGGCCGGCTGCAGGACTTCATCAACCTCAAGACCTTCTTTCCCAGCCGCCACGAATTCAACGACTACCTGGCCTGGGCCGCCTCCAAGTTCGAGGACCGCTGCGTCTACGGCCAGGAAGTCATCGAGGTGCTGCCTGAAAAACGCGACGGCAAGGTGGAGCTGCTGCGCGTGCGCTCGCGCGATGCGGCCGGCAACGTGCATGAGCGCCTGGGCCAGAACCTGGTCATGAGCATCGGCGGCACGCCCAGCATTCCCGAGCAGTTCAAGCCCCTGCGCGGCGACGCGCGCGTCTTCCACTCCAGCGCCTACCTGCGCAGCATTGCCGAGCATGCCAGGCCGCTGCGCATCGCCGTGGTCGGTGCGGGCCAAAGCGCAGCGGAAATCTTCATGGACCTGCATGGCCGCTACGCCGCCGCCGAGATCGACCTGGTCATGCGCGCCCGCTCCATCCGCCCCTCGGACGACAGCCCCTTCGTCAACGAAATCTTCAACGCCGACTTCGTGGACCATGTCTACAGCCGCCCGCACGACGAGCGCGGCGCCCTGCTGCGCGAGTTCTGGCACACCAACTACGCCTGTCCCGACCTGGAACTGATCGAGAGCATCTTCAAGGTGTTCTATGAACAGAAGGTCGTCGGCGACACGCGCCACCGCTTCCTGCGCCGCCACGAGGTGCAGGACGTGCGCGCCGCCAGCGATGGCATCCACCTGGGGCTGCGCGATCTCAACAACGGCATCGACCATGCATCGCGCTACGACGTGGTGGTGCTGGCCACCGGCTATGCGCGCGAGCACCACAAGACCCTGCTGGACCCGCTGGCCCCCTACCTGGGCGACTTCTCCGTGAGCCGCGACTACCAGGTGCACACCACGCCGGACTTTCGCCCCGCCATCTTCCTGCAGGGCGCCTGCGAGGGCTCCCACGGCCTCAGCGACACCCTGCTGTCCGTCACTTCGGTGCGCACCGGCGAAATCGGTGAAGCCCTGCTGGCAGCGCAAGCCCAAAGACCCGATGTTGCGCGCACAGAACAGCTGGCGCTGCAGGATTGAAAGATCGCACGGGGCATGATGGCGCAGGGATCTCCCATGCCATAATTTGAATGCAAACCATTTGCATTTGAATTTGAATCACCTGCGCCGCTGAATCCCATACCCGCTGCTGCACCGCCCCGGCCCTGGCCGGGGTTGCAGCATCTGGTAGGCCCTTCTCTGTACGGACCCAGGGGTTCCAACCCATCGCCCTTGCGGAAAGGCAGGTATCCGGATGCGTGACCTGATCCAGGAACTCGTGGCTCACTATGGCGATCTGCGCCGCCAGCTCACGCGCGATCTCCGAGATCCGCACTATGCGGCCGACATCGCGCAATCGAGCTTCGAGCGGGTCTATGTGCACGCCCTGGGCCTGCGCAGCGGCAAGAAGGCCGAAACCCTGCCCGACGCCGGCATCGAATCCCCACGCGCCCTGCTGTTTCGCGTGGCACGCAATCTGTGCATCGACGATGCGCGCAAGCGCAAGACCGCCCAGGAATGGACGCGCCAGCAAATGGTGGTGCAGCACAGTGCGCCCTCCAGCGAAACCCTGGCCGCCCAGCGCCAGATCCTGAACCGCGTCGTCCAGGCGCTGGAAGGCCTGCCGCCGCGCCGGCGCGAAGTCTTCATCCTCTTTCGCGCCCATGGCTACACGCGCGCGGAAATCGCCGATCAGCTCAACATCACCGAAATGGCCGTCGCCAAGCACATGGTGCGTGCCACGCTGGACTGCTCGCGCGTGCTGGCCCAGCTGCGCTCCGAACTGATCGAGGACCATGCGCTGGGCAGCGCCATGGATTTCGACAACAGTACACTGACCGACGACGCATCCTGACTCCCCCTTTCCATGGCAAGTGCACCTAGCGAGCGCATGGTCGAGCATGCGCTGACGCTGATCGTTCAAAGCGAAATCGCTCCCGACCCGGTGGCCGACCAGGCCCGCCTGACCCTGGGCGAATGGCGCGGGAAATCAGCCCGGCACGATGCCGCCGCACGCGAGGCGCACCTGCGCTGGAACCTGCTGGGCGGCATGTCCGGCGGCCTGCGCGAGCAGTTCCAGGAAACCGCCCTGCTGGCCGACCGGGCCTCGCGCTCCACCCAGGCCGTCCGGCGCCGCAAGATGCTACTGTCCTTCGCCGGGCTGCTGGGCACAGGCGCGCTGGCGGGCCGTGGCGCCTACTGGTACTGGCAGCAGCCCATCCACACCTCGGCCTACGCCACGCGCAACTCGCAGATCCTCAAGATCACTCTGGCCGACGGCAAGCTGCCGCTGCAGGCCAGCCTGGTGGAACTGGCGCCCCAAAGCGCCATTGCCGTGACGCTCTACCGCCAGCGCCGCAGCGTGTCCATGGCCCGGGGCGAAGTGCGATTCGACGTGGCCCCCGATCCCGACCGGCCCTTCGAGGTCATCACGCGCGAGGCACGCATCGAGGTCGTGGGCACGGTCTTCACCGTGCGCGACCGCGGCGGCCCCGTCACCGTGGGCGTGGAGCATGGCCATGTCAGGGTCCGCGTGCTGGGCAGGGATGCGCAGGATGCGACGGGCCCGGCGGCGGCAACGCTGGACCTGCTGCCCGGCCAGATCGTGGACATCCGCAACGGCCAGGCCGAGGCCGTGCGCCAGGCCGATGCCGCCACGCTGTCCGCCTGGCGCGAGGGCTGGCTGGTCTTCGAGAACACCCCACTGGCCGAGGCCCTGGCCACGGTCAACGCCTACCGCACCCAGCCCATAGAAGCCGCCGATGCGCGCGTGGCCGCGCTGCGCCTGACCGGGCGCTTTCGCGCCAATGACTCGGCCGGCCTGCTGGCCGTGCTGCCGTCCATCCTGCCGCTGCGCGTACGCCCGCAGCCGGATGGCGGGGTGCAGTTGCAGGCGCTCTGAACGGCGCCTTCGGTTCCCCGACAAAGAAAAGGCCACGGCCGGATCGCTCCAGCCGTGGCCCACGGCCCATGCCCGCTTACCAGCGATAGGTGGCCGTGCCGATCACCTTGCGGGGCTCGCCGTAGAAGCAGCCGTAGGAGCAGCTGGCGATATAGGTCTTGTCGGTCAGGTTGGTGAGGTTCAGGGCGAAGCGCCAGGGTCCGGTGGTGTAGCTGACCATGGCATCCACCAGGGTGAACGCCGGCAGCGAGACGGGAACGCCATAGGCCAGGCCGCGTGTCTGGCCCAGGTACCTGGCGCCCATGCCCACCTTGAGGCCCGCAAGCCCGAAGTCTCCAAAGCTGTAGTCGCCCCACAGCGATATCTGGTTGTAGGGCACGCCGATGGAGCGCTTGCCCAGTTCGTCCGGCTGCAGGGGGCTTGCCTGCGTGGTGCGCGCATCCGTGTAGGCATAGGCGGCAATGATGTTCACATTGCGGCCGATGGAGCTTCGCGCCTCCAGCTCGAAGCCGCGGGAACGGACTTCCCCGGCCTGTATGTTGAACGCCCTGCTGGCGTCCTGGGGGTCGGGCACGAGAAGGTTCTGCCGGGTGAGCTGGAAGACCGCTGCCGAAACCATGGCCCTGGAGCCGCTGGGCTGGTAGCGGACACCGGCTTCGTACTGCTGTCCCGTCGTCGGCTTGAACCGTGATCCAAGGCGGTCCTGGCCCTGGGTGGGCTCGAAGGACTCGCTGTAGCTGAAGAAGGGGGCAAGGCCATTGGCGGCGAGATAGACCACGCCCAGCCGGCCCGTGAAGGCCGAGCTTTTCTCATTGGCCGCGCTCACGTCCCCGGTGAAGAAGTTCGTCTCGTTGAAGCGGACCTTGTCATAGCGGCCGCCCAGCAGAACCACCCACTTGTCATCGATCTTGATCTGGTCCTGCGCATAGATGCCGAGGCGCTTGTAGTCGTTCTTCCAGGACGAGCGGTAGTAGGGGGAGACAGGCCCCACCGGCTTGCCGTAGACCGGGTTGAAGACATCGAGGTCGGCGGCCTGCTGTTCATAGCGCTCGGTCTCGTGCTTAGGCAGGGCGTAGTCGAAGCCCACCAGCATGGTGTGCTTGACGCGGCCCTGGTCCAGCTGGTACTGCAGCGAGGTATCGGTCACGAAGGCCGACGAGCGGTCCCAGCGCGGCTGGTAGTAGCGCTCCACCACCGAGCGCTGGTCGGCGGACAGGCCCCAGCCGTCCGTGCTGAAGTAGCTGCTCTTTGCGTTGTAGTAGCGCATGCTGTTCCTGAGCTTGAGCTTCTCGGAAAAGGCATGTTCGAAGAGATAGCCGATGGAGTAGCGGTCCAGATCGAATTTGTCCCGTCCCGCCTCTCCGATGAAGCGGTTGCGGGGAATCTGTCCATTGATGTTGGGCAGCAGCGTGCCGTAGGCGGGCAGTCCGTAGACGTAGGTGGTGCGGTCCTTCTGGACCTCGGCCAACAGTGTCAGCGAGGTGTTCGCATCGGGCTGCCATTTGAGCGACGGGGCGACATAGGTTCTGTCATCGGGAACACGGTCGATGAAGCTGTCGCTGTCGCGCTTGAGCGCCACCAGCCGGTAGGACCATTTGCCCTCGTCGTCCAGGGCGCCCGCAAAATCACCCGAGACCTGCTTGCGCCCGAAGCTTCCGGCGTCGATGTTCAATTCCCGGATTTTTTCCGTGGTGGGCCGCTTGCTCACGGTGTTGACCACGCCGCCCGGGGAGACCGAGCCAAAGATCACCGAAGAGGCGCCCTTGAGCAGCTCGATGCGCTCCAGGCCGTAGGGCTCCTGCCGTCCATCGTAGATGTTGGCCGTGAACAGGCTGCCGTCCCGGTACATGCCCGTGGTGCGGAACCCGCGCAGGTACAGGCTGTCAGAGGTCCGGTCCAGGCCCTCGGCGCGGGTGACGCCGGCGGCGTAGCCCAGCGCATCCTGCAGGCTTTGCGACTTCAGCGTCTCGATCTCCTGGGCACCGATGACCGTGATGGACTGCGGTGTCTCCAGGATGGGCGTATCGGTCTTCGTGCCCGTTGAGCTGCGCCGGGCGACATAGCCCTGCACGGGGCCGGCTGCGGTTTCGCTGTCCATGACGTTGATGGTCGGCAAGGTCGCGCCGGAGACCGCGGGACGGCGGATGGCGAAGCCTCCGTTGTTCGTCCTGGTGGCTTCCAGGGACGTGCCGGCCAGCAGCTCCCGCAAGGCCTGCTCCGATGTCAGGCGGCCGTTGACGGCGCGGGAACTGAGCCCGGCCACCAAGTCGCCTGCGGCAAACATCTGGGTTCCCGTCTGGCGGGACAGCTCGTTGATGGCCGAAGCCAGGGCCTGGGCCGGCACATGGATATCGAACACTTGGGCAGCCTCCTGCCCTGTGGCCTGGGCCACCGCCTCGGTGCTCCAGAACGAGACGGAACCAAATGCCGTGGCAAGGGCCAGGCTCAGCAGATGTTGACGGGGCAAGGAACGCATGGTTGAAGAATTTCCAAAGGCATTGAATGAGACTGGTTACCAACCGGACGCGGACCTCGGCGCTGGTTGTTGTGCATTCCAAAGACGTTCTGCGCAGAAAAATGGAGACAAGGTGTAACCCCGATTTCACGAAAAAACCGGGATGGGACGGGGGCGTCCTGCCCCCGTCCCCGGCTCACGTCAGTCCAGCGCGTACTCCAGCGCCAATGCATCGAGGATTTCAGCCGTCAGCCCCTCGTTCCTCATGATGGTGTAGTGGTCGGCGCGGATCACCGCGCCCTCTGCCCTTTCGGCCCTTTCGGCACCCTCCTGGCGCAGCTGGTGCGCAAGCCGCAGCCGGTGCCCGGCCGCGGTTTCATCGCTCCACCAGAGGCTTGCCGCCGCTTGCACGGGCGCCAGGGCCTGCGCCTGCAGCGCCAGGTGCTTCAGGTGCAGGGTGGTCAGAAAGGCCTGGGCCAGGTCGGCGCCGTCCATGCAGGCATGGCCGCTGGGTCCCCCCGGTCCCTGCCTTGACGCTTCACGGCCCAGCGCGGCAGCCAGCAGATCGGCGCGGGGCGGCACCGATGCATCGATGTCCGCAAGGTCCTCGATGCGCGCCAAGGGCAGCATCTGCGAGACAAAGAGCCGGAAGTCATCCCACCACGACGGGGACCCGGCCGCATCGCCAGCAGGCACGAACGGGTCCACCAGTCCCAGGAAACCCACCGTCTGTCCCTGGCTTTCGAGCCGGGCCGCGATCAAGGCCGCCAGGCTGCCGCCCAGGGACCAGCCGAGCAGGTGGTAGGGACCGGTGGGCTGTACCTGCCTCACCATCGCGCAGTAGTCGTCGGCCATCTGCTCCAGCGAGCGGTCGCGGTAGCCGGGATCGCCCAGGCTGCGGCAGGGTATGGCGTGGACGGTCCGCCGGTCCTGCAAGGCCCGCGCCAGCGGCTGGTAGTCAAACACCGTGCCGAACCCGGCATGCACGCAGAACAGCGGTGGTGCGGCTTCACATACGGCGTTGAGCGCCACGACGCCCCCAGCTCCACCGGCGCCGGCTGAGCGAAGCTCCAGCAGGCCGGCAATGGTGGGCCGCTGCAGCAGGTCGCGCAGCTTGAAGTCCAGTTGCGGATCGCCCAGCTTGCGCACCTTGGCGTGCATCCTGAGGCTGAGCAGGGAGTCCCCGCCCAGCTCGAAGAAGTTGTCGGTCTCGCCCACGCGTTCCACGCCAAGCACCTCCTGCCAGATGCGGGCCAGCGCCATGGCCGACGCTGTGGACGGTGGCACGTGAACCCGCCCGGCATCTGTCTGCGGCAGCGGCAGCGCACCACGGTCAAGCTTGCCGCTGACCAGTCTTGGCAAGGCCGGCAGGACCAGCGTATGGGCCGGCAGCATGTAGTCGGGCAGGTGCTCGCCTGTCTGCTGGCGGATGCGCTTGACCAGGGACTGCGCGGCGGTGCCCTCCTCCCCTACCACATAGGCCACCAGCTGCTTGCCTGTACCGGCATCCTGGACCAGCACGGCGGCATCGACCACGCCGGGCACGGCCCGGACGGCCTTCTCGACCTCGCCCAGCTCGATGCGGAAGCCCCGGATCTTGACCTGGTGGTCGGCCCGGCCGATGTACTCGATGTTGCCGTCCGGCATCTCGCGCACCAGGTCCCCCGTGCGGTAGAGGCGGCCGCCACCGCCGTCGAAGGGGTCGGCGACGAAGCGCTCGGCCGTCAGGCCGTGGCGCGACAGATAGCCGCGCGCCAGGCCATAGCCGCCGATGTACAGCTCGCCCACGACGCCGTGCGGCACCCGGTGCAGGTCGGCGTCCAGGATGTGCACCGTGCGCTCGCCCACGGGCCGGCCGATGGGGGCGTAGGCGCAGTCGAAGGTCTCGCTGGCCTCGGCCTTCCAGATCAGCGGCGTCACCACCGTCTCGGTGGGGCCGTAGCCGTTGATCAGCAGGCGCGGGCGCAGGCTCTGGCGCACCTTGTCGTAGGCGGCCTTGGGCATGGCCTCGCCACCGAAGACATACAACTCCACCGGCGGCGGCTCCTGCGACTGCTCTGCGGCCCAGTCCGCGATCTGCGCCAGATAGGCCGGCGGGAACGCGGCATTGGATATGCCGTGGTGGCGCAGGGCCTCGCAGGCCTGCTCCGCCGTCCACATCTGCGGCTCGCGCAGCACCAGGCCGGCGCCGATGCTCAGCGCCGTCAGCCAGCGCTCGTGGGCACCGTCAAAGGAGAAGGACATGAAATGCAGCTCGCGCGAGTTCGCCCGCATGCCGTAGATCCCGGCCGTGGCCGCGCAGTGCATGGACAGCGGCCCGTGCTCGACAACGACGCCCTTGGGCTGCCCGGTCGAGCCCGAGGTGTAGATCACATAGGCCAGGTCGCGCTCATGCACGGCATGGGCCGGCGCCGCGTTGCAGGCCTGGGTGAAGTCCACCTCCTCGGCCACCACCAGATGGGCCACGGCCGGCGTGCCCAGCTTGTGCAGCGCCGCCCTGTGGGCGATCAGGTGGGAGGCACCGCTGTCTGCCAGCATGAACCTCTGGCGTTCGGCGGGCGACGCCGGGTCCAGGGGCAGGTAGGCCGCGCCCGCCTTGAGCACGGACAGCAGGCAGATCACCATTTCCAGCGAACGCTCCATGGCGATGCCGACGATGGCGCCGCGCCCCACGCCGGCCTGCACCAGGCGGTTGGCGAAATGGTTGCTGCGCGCCTGCAGCTCGCCATGGCTGATGGTTTGCTCGCCCATGACCAGCGCCACCGCACCCGGGTCCCGGCGCGCCTGCAGAGCCATGCCGGCATGCACGGGCAGGAACGGCGGGCGGCAGGCATCCGTGCCCATGCCCGTGCCCGCCGGCCCATCGCGGCCGGGCTCGGGCAGCAAGGCGATGTCCCGCAAGCAGTGCATGCCCTCGCTCGCCATGGACTCCAGTACCTGCACCAGTTGCCGCAGCAGGGCCTGCACGGCGTCATCGCCGAAGCTGCTCCGCTGATAGATCATCTTGAGCGACAGCACATCGCCCAGCCGCACCTCCAGGTCCATGGGATAGGAGGTCACGTCGATGGCATGCGTCACCGCAAACCGCAGATGCGGGTCGTCGTGCGCGGACAGCACGGCATCCATGGGATAGTTCTCGAACACCAGGATGCTGTCGAACAGGCCGCGCTGGCCCTTGCCCGCCCAGCGCTGGATGTCCGAAAGCGACGTCTGCTCATGCTCGCGCGAGGCCAGGTTCTGTGCCTGCAGCGTGCGCAGCCAGGGGCCCAGCTCCAGCGCGCCGTCGCAGGCCACGACCACCGGCAAGGTGTTGATGAACAGCCCCTGCATTCTTTCCACGCCGGCCAGCTCGGGCGGGCGGCCTGCCACTGTGGCCCCGAAGGCCACCGTGGCCTGGCCCGTGTACCGCGCCAGCACCAGCGACCATGCGGCCTGCACCAGGGTGTTGGCCGTCACGCGCTCGCGCTGGGCAAACTCCACCAGCTGCTGCGTGGCACCGGCCTCCAGCGCGGCGCCGGCCTCGTGGTGCCCCTGTCGGGCTGCGGGCAAGGCACCAGGCCGGACAGCAGGCCGAGCAAGCGCATCCACCAGCAAGGTGGGCTCGTGCAGCGGCTGCACCAGGCGCCTCCAGTAGGCCTCGCTGGCCCCGTGGTCCAGGCCTTGCAGCCATGCGATGTAGTCGCGGTAGCTGGTGTCCACGGGCTCCACGGCAATGCCCTTGTAGTCGCGCAGCACCTCGCCCAGCAGGCTCGATGAACTCCATCCGTCCGTGAGCAGGTGGTGGGCGGTCCAGATGCAGTGGTGGCTGCCATCGGGCACCCGGACCAGGGCCAGCCGCATCAGCGGCGGCTTCCTGAGGTCGAAGGCCGCGAACTGCCCGGCGGCCAGGGCATCCAGGGCCCCCGCCACATCCTCGCTGTGCCGGCAGTCATGCTCGGTGATGTCCAGCAGGACCTGCCTGGCCACCCATTGCAGCGGCAGGGACGCATCGGCCAGGAAGCCGCTGCGCAGCACGGCATGGCGGTCCAGCACCGCCTGCCAGGCCTTTCGGAAGCGCGCGGCATCCAGGCCATGCGCGTCGATGCGCAACTGGGTGACATAGGACAGCCCCGAGGGATCGGACAGGCTGTGGAACAGCATGCCCGACTGCATGGGAGACAGCGGATAGAGGTCCGCCAGATTGCCCGCAGGCAGGTCCAGGCCGTCCAGCTGCGCCTGCGTGACCCGGGCCAGCGGGAAGTCCGAGGGCGTCACCCCCTGCGCGCCGCTCAGGCAGTGGTCGATCAGGCCTTCCAGCTCCTGCCGGTAGCGCCCCATCCAGGCCTGCACATCGGCGGTGTCGTGGCGCGCCGTGCTGAAGGCGGCCGTCATCACCAGCTCGCCGTCGTACACGCGGCCATTGATGGTGAACTCGTGCGACAGCGGCGCCGAGGCGTCGGCCGGCATGCCGCTGCCCTCGGCAGCCGGCAACCATTGAGCCGCGCTGTCAAAGCTTGCGTCGAACTGCCCCAGGTAGTTGAAGACCAGGCTGGCCTGGGGCAAGGCCCGCATGGCCTGCCTTTGCTGCGCCGTGCCCAGGTACTTGAGCACGCCATGGCCCAGGCCGTGCAGCGGCACTTCGCGCAGGCTTTGCTTGACGCGCTTGAGCGCGTCGCCCGGGCCTGTGCCCGCATCGAGCGCCACCGGGAAGACGCTGGTGAACCAGCCCACGGTGCGCGAGACATCCACACCGGCCGACAGCTCCTCGCGGCCATGGCCCTCCAGGTCCACGAGGATGCGCTGCTGCCCGCTCCACGCGCACAGGGCGCGCCCCAGGGCGGCCAGCAGGATGTCGTTGATCTGCGTCCTGTAGGCCGCCGGCGCGCGGCTGATCAGGGCCTCGGTGCGCTCGCGGTCCAGCCGCAGCTCGACGCTGGACTGCCATGCCAGGGTGTTGGCCCCCTCCGGGCGGGCGCAGGGCAGGACGGCCGGCACCTGGGCCAGCGCCTGCCAGAAGGCCAGCTCGCCGCCGCATTGCGCGGCATGGGCCTGCAGCGCCTGCGACCAGCGCTGGTAGCTGGCGGTCTTGTGGACCCTGGCGGGCTCCAGGCCCTGCAGCCGGCTGGCATAGGCCGAACGCAGGTCTTCGAGCAGGATGCGCCAGGAGACCCCATCGACGACCAGATGGTGGGCCACCAGCAGCAGGCGCCAGCTGCCGTCGCCCACCTCGATGCACAGCCCGCGCAGCAGCGGCCCGTGGACGATGTCCAGGCTGCGCTGCGCCTGTTCGCACAAGGCCTCGATCGCGCCGGCATCCCGTGCCTGGCGCACCCACAGCAGTGCCTGCAGGTCGGCCTCGGACGGGCTTGCGTAGGCCTGCTCCCAGGCGCCCTGCGCCGTGGGTCGAAAGCGCAGGCGCAGGCTGTCGTGCCGGGCCAGCAGATCGGCCAGGGCCTGGCGCAGCGGCGCAGGCTGCAGCGGCTGCGTGCTGCGCAGCAGCAGGGCCTGGTTCCAGTGGGATCGCTGCGGCACGTCCGTTTCGAAGAACTCCGCCTGAATGGGCAGCAGGGGAACGCTCCCTTGGACCAGGGTCTCCTGCTCCACGGCCTCGTCCTGTACGGGCTCGGCCACACGCGCCAGCTCGGCAATGCTTTGCCGTTCGAACAGCTGCCGTGGCGACAGCTTCCAGCCGAAGCGGCGCAGGCGCGAGACGATCTGCAGGCTGAGGATGGAATCACCGCCCAGCGCGAAGAAGTTGTCGCTGCGCCCCACCCGCTCCAGGCCCAGCACCTCGGCCCAGACACGGGCCAGCAGCGCCTCCAGTTCGCCCTCGGGCGCCTGGCTGGCTGCTGGCATGCCGAACGCGGGCAGGGCCTGCCGGTCCAGCTTGCCGTTGGCGTTCTGCGGCAACTGGTCCAGCACCATGATGGCGCCCGGCACCATGTAGTCGGGCAGTACCGTGGCCAGGCGCTCGCGCATCTCCTGCTCGTCCAGGGTCCGCCCGCTGCGGGCAGACACGTAGGCCAGCAGCCGCGTGCCCGCCGGTCCCTCGCCGGCCACGACCACGGCCTCGCGCACATCGTCCAGCGCCAGCAGTTGCGCCTGCACCTCGCCCAGCTCGATGCGCAGGCCGCGGATCTTGACCTGGTGGTCCACCCGCCCCAGGTACTCCAGCTGGCCCTGCGCATTCCAGCGCACCAGGTCGCCCGTGCGATAGAGTCTTGCGCCATCGCGGCCGAAGGGGTCGGCGACAAAGCGCTCCGCGCTGAGCCCCGCCCGGTTCAGGTAGCCGCGCGACAGCAGGGGGCCGCCTATGCACAGCTCGCCGGCCACGCCCAGGGGCACGGGGCGCATCCGGTCGTCCACCACCCACATGTGCCGGCCCGCCAGGGGCCGGCCTATGGGAAGGTCCTGTGACGGCAGCGCCTGCGGCGCCGCGCCGGCGCCTTCCACCAGGCCCGTGCAGTCGAAGAGGGAGGCCGTGACGGTGGCCTCGGTCGGGCCGTAGGCATTGAGCAGCCTCACATGGCCCAGCCCGGCATCGCGCCAGGCCTGCAGGCCGGCGCCCGGCATGGCCTCGCCGCCCACATGCACCTGCCTGAGCCGCCCGTATCCGCGCAGGCCCTGGCGCGCAAAATCCTGGACCAGCAGCAGCCAGTAGGCGGTGGTCAGATCGGCCACGCTGATCTGCCTGGCCATGAGTTCCCTGTGGAAGGTGGCACTGTCCCAGAGTTCGGGCCCGCGCAGCACCATGGCCGCGCCGGCCACCAGCGGCGCGAACAGCTGCTCGATGCAGCCATCGAAATTCAGCGTGGCGAACTGCAGCACGCGGTCCTGCGGCGACAGCGCGGCGAAGCCGACGGCCAGCTGCGCCTGTTCGGCCAGACAGCGGTGGGAGATGCCCACGCCCTTGGGCCGGCCGGTGGAGCCCGAGGTGTAGATCACATAGGCCAGGCATTCGCCATGCACGGCGGCGCCGGGGTTGTGGTCGGGCCCCGGCATGGCGCCGATGGCATCCAGGTCCAGCGCCTTCACGCGACCGGCCGCCTCCAGCCCCAGGCGAGACTGCGTGAGCAGGCAGGCCATGCCGCTGTCCTCGACCATGTGGGCCAGGCGCTCGGCCGGATAGCCGGGGTCCAGGGGCACATAGGCCGCGCCCGACTTGAGCACGGCCAGCACGGCAACCACCATCTCCACCGAGCGTTCCACCGCAATGCCCACGCGCACCTCCGCGCCCACGCCCTCGGCGATCAGGCGGTGCGCAAGGCGGTTGGCACGCCGGTTGAGCTGCGCATAGCTGATGCATTCGTCGCCAAAGACCAGGGCCGTGGCCTGGGGCCGCTCGTCCACCTGCTGCTCGAACAGCCTGTGCACCAGGGGCTGGGCGTCGCGGCTCTGCGGGTTGCATCCAGACTGCACCGATTGCGCCCATTGCGTCAGCTGCGCCCATTCATCCCGGTCCAGCAGCTCGATATCGCAGGCCGGCAGCGCGGGCGATTCGGCCAGGGCCGCAACAATGCCTTCCACGGCGGCCAGCATGTAGGCGCACAGGCGCTGCGCACCCACGGTCTTGCTGGCCTGCCCGACCAGGCGAAAGCCCTGGCCCAGGTCATCGATGGACATGTCCACCGGGTAGTTGGTGCGCTCCTGCCCGCCCAGGGCCGTCATGCCCTCCCACGCGCCCGAGGCTGCGTCCGCTGCGGCGCCCTCTTGCGGGGCCACGCTGTAGCGGTAGTTGAGCAAGGCCGAGAACAGCGGCGTTCCCCCCGCCAGAGCGCTGCAGCGCTGTGCCAGCGACAGCGTGGCGTGCTCGTGGTGCATCAACCCCGTCAGCCCCGCATGCGTCTCTTGCAGGCACTCCTGCACGCTGCGGCCGCCCAGCCGTATGCGCAGCGGCAGCGTGTTGATGAACATGCCCAGCGCACTGTGCGCGCCCTCCCCGCCCTGCATGCGGCCAAAGAGCACGGTGCCGAACACCACATCATCCTTGCCCGTGGTCCTGCCCAGCACCAGCGCCCAGGCCAGGTGGAACAGGCTGGCGGCACTCACCCCATGGCGCTGCGCCTGCCGGCGCACACTGCGCGCCAGGGGCTCGTCCAAGGCCAGCCTGGCCTCCTCCACCGCGCTGCCATCGCCCTGCACATCCAGCAGGCCGAAGGGCGCCGTGGGCTCATCCACATCGCCGAGCATGGCGCGGAAGAAGTCCTCGTGCTCGCTGGTGCTCACGCCCAGCCGGGCCTGGGCCACGAAGCGCCTGAACGGCAGGGGCCTCGGCAACTCCGCCTCGCGGCCCTGTGTCATCAGCGCAATCTCCTCGACGATGCGCTCCAGCGTCGTGTGGTCCAGCACCAGGTGATGGGTCAGCAGCTGCAGCAGCCAGCGCCCGTTGGGCGCATCCTGCGCCGCCACGGCGCGGATCATGGGCGCGCGGCGCACATCGATGCGCTGCACGCGCGGGTCCAGCCGCTGCTGAAGCGCGGCGGCCACATCGCCTTCGCCCTCGCTTTCACCAGGCTCCAGCCAGTCGAGCAGCACCTGTGCCTGCCGGCAGACCACCTGCATGGGCTCGGCCAACCCCTCCCACAGCACGGCCGTGCGCAGGATGTCGTGGCGTGCGATGACCTGGTTGAGCCGCTGCACAAAGCCCAGCAGCCGCTCGCGCGTGTCGAAGCCCAGCAGCGTGGGCGTGGCATAGGCATCGCCCTGCTGGTGCAGGGTGTGGTGGAACAGAATGCCTTCCTGCAGCGGCGCCAGCGGATAGATATCCTGGATGTTGGCCGCGCCACCTGGCACGGCGGCCTCGACCCGTGCGATCTCCTGCACGTCCAGCGCCACCAGCGTCAGCATGGCGGGCGTGATGGCCGTGCAGCCTTCGGGAATGCCGTTGGGCGGCACCTGCACCTGGGCGGCGCCGTCCGCCTGCATCAGTTGCGCCGCAAAATCCGCCAGCTGCGGATGCTGGAACAGGCTGCGCACCGAGGCCGACAGGCCATGCGCACGCATGCGCTCCAGCATGCCCATGGCCAGCAGCGAGTGCCCGCCCAGCTCGAAGAAGTTGTCGCGCCGCCCCACGCGGTCCTGCACCAGAAGCTCGGCCCATATCGCCGACAGCTGCTGCTCGACCCCGTTGTGCGGCGGCTCGTATCCACGCTGTGCCCATTCGGGCTGCGGCAGGGCCTTGCGGTCCACCTTGCCGTTGGCATTGAGCGCAAGCGCAGGCAGCACGACGATGGCCGAAGGCTGCATGTAGTCCGGCAGCCGCCGGGCCAAAGCCTGGCGCAAGGTTTCGGCCAGCCCCGCATCGGCGTCCGGACTGGCCACATAGGCGACAAGGCGTGCGCCCGCCGCGCCCGACGTGGCTTGTGCCGCGACCACCACGGCCTCGCGCACGCCGGGCTGGGCCAGCAGATGGGCCTCAATCTCGCCCAGCTCGATGCGCAGGCCGCGGATCTTCACCTGGTGGTCCAGGCGCCCCAGGTACTCGATCTGGCCTTCGCCGTTCCAGCGCACCAGGTCGCCCGTGCGGTACAGCAGGCCGCCCTGCGTGTCCAGCGGGTCGGCCACAAAGCGCTCGGCCGTCAGTGCGGGGCGGTTCAGATAGCCGCGCGCCAGGCCCATGCCTCCCAGGTACAGCTCGCCGGCCACGCCCTGTGGCGCCGGCCGCATGGCGCAGTCCAGCACATAGGTGCGGATGCCGCTGATGGGCTGGCCGATGGGAACCTGGCGCCGCCCGTCGTCGCGGCAGCGCCAATGGGTGACGTCGATGGCCGCCTCCGTCGGGCCATAGAGGTTGTAGAGACCGGCCCCGGGCAGGAGCCTGAAGACGGCGTTCTGCGCCTCGGCCGGCAGGGCCTCGCCGCTGCACAGAATGCGCCTAAGGCCCGTGCATGCCGCCACGCCCGTGTGCGCCACAAAGGCTTGCAGCATGGAAGGCACGAAGTGCACGGTGGTGACGCCATGGCCCGTGATCAGCGCCACCAGCCTTGCGGGGTCACGGTGATCGCCAGGCGCGGCCATCACCAGCCGGGCGCCGGCCATCAGGGGCCAGAAGAACTCCCAGACCGACACATCGAAGCTGAACGGTGTCTTTTGCAGCACGGCGTCCGAGGCATCGAGCGCATAGGCCTGCTGCATCCAGGCCAGCCGGTTGTGCAGGGCCGCATGCCGGTTGGCCGCGCCCTTGGGGCGGCCCGTGGAGCCCGAGGTGAAGATCACATAGGCCAGATGCTCCCCATGCACGGCAACCACCGGGTTGCGCTGCGATTCACCGGCCACATCGATACGGTCGATGTCCAGCCACTGCAGATCCTCGCCTGCGGGCAGGCGCTCGCGCAGCGCGCTGTGGGTGAGCAGGCGCCGCACGGCGCCGTATTCGATCATCTGGGCCAGCCGTTCGGGCGGGTGATCGGGGTCCAGGGGCACATAGGCGCCACCGGCCTTCATGATGGCCAGCAGGCCCACCACCATCTCGATGGACCGCTCCATGGCGATGCCCACCCGGGTCTCCGGCCTCACGCCCAATGCCATCAGCCGGTGGGCCAGCTGGTTGGCGCGGCGGTTGAGCTGGTCGTAGCTCAGAACCTGATCGCCAAAGACCAGCGCCACGGCATCCGGCCGTGCCTGGGCCTGGCGCTCGATCAGCTGGTGCACCGGCTGCATTCCGGGTTCGGTTCGGGCGCCCAGACTCCAGGCCTGCAGCTGCGCCCATTCATTGCCGTCCAGCATGTCCAGCGCCGCAGCCTCCAGGCCGGGCTCGCCTTCCAGCGCGTGGACCAGGGAGGCCACGGCCGCCGCCATGTATCCACACAGCCGTTCAGCCCCCAAAGCAGCATCGGCCTGGGCCACGATGCCAAAGCCTTCGCCCAGGTCGTCGATGGACACGGTCACGGGGTAGTTGGTGCGCTCCTGCCCGCCCAGGGCCGTCATGCCTTCCCACGCGCCCGCTGCGCCCCCCTCCTGCGGCGCCACGCTGTAGCGGTAGTTGAGCAGTGCCGAGAACAGCGGCGTTCCCCCCGCCAGAGCGCTGCAGCGCTGCGCCAGCGAAAGCGTGGCGTGCTCGTGGTGCATCAGCCCCGTCAGCAATTCATGCGTCTGGCGCAGGCATTCCTGCACGCTGCGGCCACCCAGCCGACCGCCCAACCGTATGCGCAGCGGCAGCGTGTTGATGAACATGCCCAGCGCGCTGTGCGCGCCCTCCCCGCCCTGCATGCGGCCAAAGAGCACGGTGCCGAACACCACATCGTCCTTGCCCGTGGTCCTGCCCAGCACCAGCGCCCAGGCCAGGTGGAACAGGCTGGCGGCACTCACCCCATGGCGCTGCGCCGCCCGGCGCACACTGCGCGCCAGGGGCTCGTCCAAGGCCAGCCTGGCCTCTTGCACCGCGCTGCCGTCGCCCTGCACATCCAGCAGGCCGAACGGCGCCGTGGGTTCATCCACATCGCCCAGCATGGCGCGGAAGAAGTCCTCATGCTCGCTGGTGCTCACGCCCAGCCGGGCCTGGGCCACGAAGCGCCTGAACGGCAGGGGCCTGGGCAGCTCCGCCTCGCGGCCCTGGGCCATCAGCGCGATCTCCTCGACGATGCGCTCCAGCGTCGTGTGGTCCAGCACCAGGTGGTGGGTCAGCAGCTGCAGCAGCCAGCGTCCGTTGGGCGCATCCTGCGCCGCCACGGCGCGGATCATGGGCGCGCGGCGCACATCGATGCGCTGCACGCGCGGGTCCAGCCGCTGCTGAAGCGCGGCGGCCACATCGCCTTCGCCCTCGCTTTCACCAGGCTCCAGCCAGTCGAGCAGCACCTGTGCCTGCCGGCAGACCACCTGCATGGGCTCGGCCAACCCCTCCCACAGCACGGCCGTGCGCAGGATGTCGTGGCGTGCGATGACCTGGTTGAGCCGCTGCACAAAGCCCAGCAGCCGCTCGCGCGTGTCAAAGCCCAGCAGCGTGGGCGTGGCGTAGGCGTCGCCCTGCTGGTGCAGCGTGTGGTGGAACAGAATGCCTTCCTGCAGCGGCGCCAGCGGATAGATGTCCTGGATGTTGGCCGCGCCACCGGGCACGGCGGCCTCGACCCGCGCGATCTCCTGCGCGTCCAGCGCCACCAGCGTCAGCATGGCGGGCGTGATGGCCGTGCAGCCTTCGGGGATACCATTGGGCGGCACCTGCACCTCATGCCGGGGCAGGCCCTGCTCGCGGCGCAGAGCCAGCGCCAGATCCGCCAGCCGGGGGTGCTGGAACAGCGTGCGCACCTGCGTCACCCAGCCCTGGGCGCGCATGCGCTCCAGCAGCTTCAGGGCCAGCAGCGAGTGCCCGCCCAGCTCAAAGAAATGGTCCTGGCGCCCCACGCGCTCCACGCCCAGCACCTCGCTCCAGAGTGCTGCCAGACGCTGTTCGCCGTCGCCCACGGGCGCCTCGTAGTGCAGGCTGGCCAGCAGTTCAGGCTCGGGCAAGGCGGCCCTGTCCACCTTGCCGTTGGCATTCAGGGGAAGGCGGTCCAGCACCATGATGGCGGCCGGCACCATGTAGTCCGGCAGTTCAAGGGCCAGGCGCTCGCGCAGCTCGGCCGCCGTGACCTGCTGCCCTTCATGCGCCGAGACATAGGCCGCCAGGTGCATTCCGGCAGAGCCCTTGCGGGCCACGACCACGGACTCCCGCACCTGGGGCTGGGCCAGCAGCCGGGCCTCGATCTCGCCCAGCTCGATGCGAAAGCCCCGGATCTTCACCTGATGGTCCAGGCGCCCCAGGTACTCCAGCTGGCCTTCATCGTTCCAGCGCACCAGGTCGCCCGTGCGGTACAGGCGGCCGCCGCCCTGGTCGAACGGGTCGGCGACGAAGCGCTCGGCGCTCAGGCCGGGCCGGCCCAGGTAGCCCTGCGCCAGCGCCTGCCCGCCCAGATAGAGTTCGCCCGCCACGCCTGCGGGAACCAGTCCCAGATCCTGGCCCAGCACCAGGGCCTTGGTCGCACTGACGGGGCGGCCGATGGGGACCGGGCTGCGGCCATCGTCGCGGCAGGTCCAGTGCGTCACGTGGATGGCGGCCTCGGTCGGGCCGTAGAGGTTTTGCAGGCTGACGCCGTGCAGGCGGCGCAGGGCCTCGCGCTGTGTCTCGGCCGGCATGGCCTCGCCGCCGCAGATCACATAGCGCAGGCGGGTCTCCTCCTCGATGCCTTCATGGGCCAGAAACGCCTGCAGCATGGCCGGCACGAAGTTCAGCGTGGTGATCTGGTGGCGGCGGATCAGCGCGACGATGCGCTCGGGATCGCGGTGGTCGCCGGGCCGGGCCACCACCAGGCGCACGCCCGCCGTCAGCGGCCAGAAGATTTCCCAGGCCGAGACATCGAAGCCGAAGGCCGCCTTGTGCAGCACCGCGTCGGCCCGCGTGAGCCGGTAGTGGTCCTGCATCCAGGCCATGCAATTGGACAGCGCGGCATGCCGGTTGGCCGCCCCCTTGGGCCGGCCGGTGGAGCCCGAGGTGTAGATCACATAGGCCAGATGGTCGCCATGGACCGCCACGCCGGGATTGTGGTCAGGCCCTGCGTCCAGGTCCAGATCGTCGAGCTCGACCACGTTCAGCGCCTGCGCGAACGGCAGGCGCTCGCGTGCCTTGCGCTCGGTGAGCAGCAGGGCAATGCCGCTGTCCTGGGCAATGTAGGCCAGGCGGTCCACCGGGTACTCCATGTCCAGCGGCACGTAGGCGCCACCGGCCTTGAGCACCGCCAGCAGTCCCGCCACCATGTCCACCGAGCGCTCCAGCGCAACGCCCACACGCACGTCCGGCCCCACGCCCAGGGCCATCAGCCGGTGGGCCAGCCGGTTGGCACGGGCGTTGAGCTGGGCCGAGGTCAGCGCCTCGTCGCCATGGACCAGACAGACGGCATCGGGCTGCTCCCGCACGCGGGCCTCGAATTCCCGGTGCACGGGCAGGGCCTCAGGATGGGACTTGCCATTGAGGCTCCACTGCAGCAGCCTGTCCCGTTCATGCGCGGGCAGCACCGCAATCGCGGTCACGGGCTGGCCGGGGTCGCGCGCCAGGGCATCGGCCAGGCCGTCCAGCGCCTCGTGCATGTAGCCGCACATGCTGTGGGCATTCACCGCATCGATCACATGCGCGATCAGCGTGAAGCCCTCGCCCGTGTCGTTGACCGACAGGCCGAACGGGAAGTTGGTGCGCTCGTGGCTTTGCAGTATCTGCACGCCGGTCCAGGCATCGCCAGCGTCCGCGTCCTGCAGCGCCGTGTGCCGGTAGTTGAGCAGGGCCGTGAACAGCGGCGCCCCGCCGGCCAGGCCGCTGCAGGACTGGGCCATCGACAGGCTGGCATGCTCGTGGTGCAGCAGGTCCGTCAGCGCGGACTGGGTCTGGCGCAGGGCCTGGGCCACGCCACAACCGGCCAGGCGAACGCGCAGCGGCAGCGTGTTGATGAACATGCCCAGCGCGCGGGCCGCGCCCTGCTGCGCCTGCATGCGGCCGAACAGCACGGTGCCGAACACCACGTCGTCCCTGCCGCTGGTCCTGGCCAGCACCAGGGCCCAGGCCAGGTGGAACAGCGCGGCGGCGCTGACGCCGTGGCGCCTGGACTGCTGACGCAACCGGGCTGCAAGGCCGCCGTCAAGCACCTGCCGCACCTCGTTCGTGCGCGCTCCGTCGCCCTGGACATCGAGCAGCCCGAATGGCGCCGTGGGCTCCTGCACATCGCCCAGCATGGCGCGAAAGAACGCCTCATGCCCGGCCGTGCCCTCGCCCGAGCGCGCCTGGGCCACAAACTGGCGGAACGGCAGCGGCCGGGGCAGTGCGCTGGAGCGGCCCTGCTGGATCAGCGCGATCTCGCCGATCACCTGCTTGAGCGTGGTGTTGTCGTCCACCATGTGGTGGGCCAGGATCTGCAGCAGCCAGCGCTGGCCCGGCGCGTCGTGCGCGGCCACCAGGTGGATCAGCGGCGCCTTGCGCAGGTCGATGCGGTAGCCCGGGGCGCAGGCGGCCAGCCGGGCCAGCGCGTCCTGCGCGTCCTGCGCGTCCTGCGCGTCCTGCGATGGTGCCGCTGTTCCGCCCTCCTCCAGCCAGGACAGCGGCAGACGGGCCTGCCGGCAGACGACCTGCACGGGCGTCGCCAGGCCCTCCCAGAACACGGCCGTGCGCAGGATGTCATGGCGCGCGACCACCTGGTCGAAGCTCTCGGCAAACCGCTGCAACCGCTCGCGCGAGTCGAAGCTCAGCGTGTGCGAGGTGACATAGGCATCGCCCTCGGACTGCAGCAGGTGGTGGAACAAAATCCCCTCCTGCAACGGCGCCAGCGGGTAGATGTCCTGGATGTTGGCCGCCCCACCGGGCACCGCAGCGGCAATGCGTGCAATCTCATCCTCATCCAGCGCCACCAGGGTCAGCATGTCCGGCGTG